>JAISCP010000147.1 GCA_031265495.1 Heliobacteriaceae bacterium
CTAAGCACTATTTACTAATATAATACTAAACCATGCCTTCTTTAACGGCTTTGACAGCCGCCTGAACACGGTCGTTTACGCACATTTTCTGCAAAATAGAACACACATGCGCCTTTGCCGTATGAACACTTACGATTAATTCTTTGGCAATTTCCGTATTGCTTTTCCCTAAAACCAAATGCTTCAGAACCTCAAATTCACGCTCGGTTAAAGGTACACGGCCTTCGTTGCATGATTTGTCAGGCAGAAAACCTATATTTTCAACCTTCGGCAGCGATGAAAGCGCCAGAGGAGCAACCACAGGGTCAATCCAGCAAACTCCTTTTGCAACATCCCTGACAACGTCCGCCAGCTTCTGAGGGTCAATGTCTTTCAGGCAATACGCATTCGCGCCGGAACTCAATGCCGCAACAACTTCCTCGCCCCTGTCATGTGAAGTTAAGGCAATAATTTTTGTACACGGTGTAATCTCCTTTAATTTAAGCATGGCTTCAATACCGTTCATGCCGGGCAGGCCTAAGTCCATAAGAACAACATCCGGCTTAGTTCTTTCTATTAATTTCAAACCTTCAACGGCGTCTTCCGACTCAGCTACTACCGACATATCTTCATTCGCATTAAGAGCACAGCGCAAACCTACTCTTGTTAACTTAAAATCCTCAACTATTGCTATTTTAATACATTTTTTCTCTAATAACGCTTCTGACATCTTCTTTCTCTCACTTTCGATATAATTTCAATACTTTTTATATAACCTGTTATAATTAAATGACATCCGCCGGAATTAATCCATTACCCTTGTGGGTAATTAAAATAATCACTTATTCACCCTGTATTTTTTTGTTTTCATGATATAATCAACACAGGAAAGGGATACGCTGTGTTTTTATTCAAAAAGAAAGAAGAACCTGAGTCGGAAAAGATTAACCGTATTTACGAGAAGTTGAAAGAATTATACAAGTTTTCAGAAATTTCTGAAGACAGAAAGCGCTATCTTGAAGAAGCGATTTCCGGTTACGGTTATCTGAATATCCCCTATATTCAGGCGCTGACAGAGCTTACGCCGGCAGAAATCCTTTACGGGCTTGAGATTAAATGGGAAAACAGCGCAGCATTTATTGACGGCGGATTTAAGTTTGACCGGGCAAGCGTGCTTGCCAGAAACAATGTTAAGAATTCCGGCTGGATAAAAAGAGAAGGGCACAACATAAAACTGATAAACCTTGCCGGGCTTGGCAACGGCAACCAGACAAAAGAAACCGGTAAATTTATTGACTGGCTGCGCCAGCTTTTAATACTTCCGACCGGAAACCCGGGCAATAATATATTTAATACCACTATATATTTAATTCCCTTTCATCCGAGAGAATTCGGCTGTGCATATTTGCCGAAAAGCTCGGAAGTCAGCGGGAAGCTGCTGGACGAACAGCTGTATGAATACACCGGACTGGACGCAAAAGGACAGGTGCAGACATTTATTACACTTGCGCAGCTTGCCGGGCATCCCGTAATATACGACGTTTTACCGCAGACAGGACGGTTCTCAAAGGCTGTTCTTGCAAACCCCGAAATTGCCCGCTGGTACGATGTTCCGGAACTGGAAAAAATTTACTGTAAAAATCTTGACGCAGTTGCGGAAAAATTATCCGCAAACCGCGACAGCGAAGACATTGAGCTGGTTAAAGATATTTATATCCAATCAATGAAAGGCTCGGCAGGTGATTTAACATCTTATTTCCGTGAAATTTTTGATGAATTTGAAACGGAAATGAATGAGATTAAGAAAAAATATTCTGATGAAATGCTCAAAAAAGCTAATCAAACAAAGCTTCACCGGCGGGTAAGAGAGATTACCGCCGCAGTAGAAAACGAAAAACGGAAAGTTCAGGAAGAAAATATCACTAAACAGACGGAAATAGTGGAAGCCCTAATCAAAGAAGGACTCTGGGCAGCGCCCGGCGGGGCATGGTGTTCCGCAGGAGTTCCGGTGTACGACAAAATGAGCCAGTGCAACACTTATCCGACCTTCAAGCACTACGATTACAAAGGCGAAGATGTTACAAACTTTGCAAACCTTGACTGCCAGACGCCTTACTATTTTTGTTTTCTGGAAGACGGCAGCCTGAACAAGCCTGTTGTTGATTACTTTATAAATTATATGAAGCAGCTGCGGCGGGAATACAATTTTGACGGTTACCGCGTGGACCACATTGACCATATTGTGGATAAAGTTTCCGAAAAAGACGGTATTCCGATAAGCTACCGCGCTCCGAAATTCGTGCTTGATAAATTAAACAAAACCATGAAATCAGAAATTCCGCATTTTGCTTCACTTGCCGAATACATGCTCTGGGACGATTTTCTGGAGGAATATCACCAGCAAATGCATTTTGATTTACTCTGGGGCAACGACATTGTTGCACAGTGTGAAAAAACTCCTCAAAAAATTGTTGAGGATAACCAGCATCTGGCAAATTACAACATAAACCTTAAAGAAAAATTATCAATACTGAAGACCTATAACAATCAGGACGGAGAATTCAGAAGCATAGACCAATATCCGGGACAGCTGGGGGAAGACGGCGCTTTATATAAATGGTTCAAATACAAATGTCTTCCGGGCGGAAAATTTGCACAGAGACCCGTATTATACATTGACGGTGATGAAAGCTTCACCAGACATGGAATAGAACGGGTTATAGGGGAAGAAGTATCCATGCAGCGGGAAAAACACACTTCATTTTATAATAAATTCGATGCTCTGGACAGGTTCGTAAAATCACAGGAGATTATTACGGACGGCGAAGCGCAGATAATTCTTCAGGAAGAAGACGGATTTACGGCATGGGTTATCTCAAAAGAGCCGTCAAAAACCGCTTTCCTGATGGTGTCAAACCACAAGTGTCCGGCTGAAAAAGTTAATAAAACCGATGAAAACGGCGAATGCTACTCCGAAATAGTTGAAGGACAACCCGTTTACAATAAAACCCTTCAGCTTCCCGGAGACTACATTCTGAAAAACGAATATGTTATTGACGATAAAGACTATGTTCCTGCAAGTACGAGCGGGAATTCAACACTCAACTTTGAAAAACTTACCCCCGGAGAATTCAAAATATACGAACTCAGAAAATGTTAACAGGGTTGAAGGGTTGAACGATTTATCCTTCCCTACTCTCTCCCTGCGGGAGAGAGTACAAACACTTAGCGAAACCGTAAGTTGAGCTTAGTGTTTGGAGTGAGGGGGCAGCAATAAATTTTGACCGCCACCTCACCTGAATTTCTAAATTCACACTGCGTGTTCATTAAGAAATTCTGCCTCTCCCGTACGGAGAGGAGCAGGCTGAGCCTGCACGACAAACAAGGCGGATCCGTAGTTTGACGGGTCAGGCATAGCGTGGCACCCATAACATGGACTCTACCCAAGATTTATTCAACCCTTCAACTAAAAAGCCATCCCTCAATACCTCCAGCCCTCTATACCTCTAACTATCCGATTAGTGATTGTGCGAATTTTACGGACTGCTCGTTGATTTCACCGCCGGCCAGTTCCGCTAATGCTTTCACGCGGTTTTCGCCTGCCAAAACATAAACATCAACCTTTGTTTCATCAAGCTGCGCTTTTCTTACGTAAAAATGTTTGTCGGCTTTGGACGCAATTATTGCCTGATGTGTAATCAAAATTACCTGATGATATTTTGAAAGCTCGACAATTTCATCCGCAACACTCTGTGACGCACGGCCGGAAAGCCCGGTATCAATTTCATCAAAGATTACCGTATCAATTTCATCACTGCGGGCAAAAATGGATTTTATTGCAAGCATTACGCGCGAAATCTCTCCGCCGGAAGCCGTACGGGCAAGCGGCTTTAAATCTTCCGAAACATTTGCGGAAATCATAAATTCCACTTCATCAATTCCGTCTGCACCGAGTTCTTTCGGCTGTACGGATATTTCAAACCGCGCTTTGGGAAGCTCCAGTTTTTCCAGCTTATCCTGTATAAGTGAAGACAAAACTTTTGCATAATTTTTTCTGCCCGCGCTTATTTCATTGGCAAGAACCTGTAAATCCGTGCGGATTTCGGCAATTGACGCTTCAAGTTCTTCAATGTTTTGGACGGAAAATTCAACGGAGGATAATTCTGCGCTTAAAGTCTCAAAAGTTTTCATAACAGACTGCAAGTCCTGCAAAGAGCCGCCATATTTGCGCTTTAGCTTATCCAGAAGAAAAATCCTCTCCTGAATTTGGTTTAAGCGTTCAGTGTCGTTATTGAGCTTTTGGCTGTAACTTCTCATGTCATTTCCCGTCTCACGCAGGGTTTCGGCCGCTTCAATTAAGCTCTGCTCAACAGCCGCAAGTTTCGGGTCCAATGAGGCTGCTTTAGAAATGTTTTGCTTAATTTTACCCAGAGCGTCCATAATTGAGTTGTCGTCGCCGTTAATTGCCCAGTAGGAAGTTCCGGTAAGTTCTTTTAATTTTTCCGCGTTTTCCAGAACGTCAAGTTCTGATTTCAGATTTTTGTCCTCGTTTGCGTCCTGAATATTTGCCGAATCAATCTCATTAATCTGAAACTGCAAAAACTCCAGCTGTGATTGTGTTTGGGCGGCATTGTTTTTTAAATTTTCCAACTGTGTCTGCAGCTGCCGGTATTTGTCGAACTTCTCCTTATAAAGCGCGAGTTTCTGCCCGTAAACATCTTTTGCATAATTATCCAGCAATGTTATGTGGTATTTAGGCTGCAGGAATGTGTACGTTTGGTGCTGGGAGTGAATATCCAGAAACAGGCTTTTGAACTGTCTTATGAATTCCTGATTGACAAGAGTTCCGTTTACCCTTGTGCGGACGCCGTTAGCGGTAACTTCTTTAGTAAGAATAATTTCCGGGCCGGCAAAGTCCACGCCGTTTTCTTCAAAAATGTTTTTAAGGTTATGTTTGTTCTCAATAGTCAATTCAATTACGGCTTTTTCCTGTCCGTTTTTTATTACTTCTTTTGACACTCTGGATGAAAATGCTATGTCAATTGCGTTGATAAGAATACTTTTTCCGGCTCCGGTTTCGCCGGTAATTACATTTAGCCCGTTATGAAAGCAGGCGGTTAGCTCATCAATCAGTATGTAATCTTTTAATCTTATCTGCTTAATCATACTTCAAGAATAGCCTAAATCTTTGGCAATGGCAACTATTTATATTTAGCAGCAGTTCGTCATGCTGTACATGTTAAGTAACCAGGCAGTGTCGACATTCATTTAATCCGGAGATACCTTCTCCGGCCGCGTCATTGCAGCGCGTAAGCCCGACGCGGCAATCCGGTAAATTCACTGTTTTGACTGGATTGCTTCGTCGCTTGCCGTGCAAGCTCCTCGCAATGACATTATCAATAAAAGCAAAAAGACCATCAGTTGCCGAACAACCATCCTGTCATGCTGAACTTGTTTCCAGAACTGTTCCGTTAAAATTAAGAAGTTATCCGGAATGCGAATTGCAGCCGGTTCGGGTTTTTCCAGCATTTTTGTCCGTAATCTCTCATTTTTAAACTCATAATTATTAGTAAAAAACATTCAACAACCTCCACGTCACCCTGAACTTGATTCAGGGTCTATCAGTTTAATTGAAATTGATAGATTCCAAGCCCGGAATGACGCTGATATGATAGATTTCAGCATGACAGGGAGGCATTGCCCATAA
>JAISCP010000149.1 GCA_031265495.1 Heliobacteriaceae bacterium
ATCGAACAGCTTTCGGAAGTGGAATTTACCGGCGATGCGATGGAACATCTTGCAAGTAAAACAAACCAATTTCGCCAAATCGTAAAACTGCTTGATAAGATTGAAAAACTGTCAAAAACTAATAATATCAAGACTTTAGACGAAATGAAACTAAAGGAGATTTTAGGTGAACGAAAAATTATTGAGAACTTGCAAGCGGTTAAATCGCTTCACGCTTGAGGAACTGGAAGTAATCACCGAAACCGATAAATCACTGTTAAAGCCTGTTTTAGAGGAGTTGATTTCTCAAAGACAGCTTGTGTTGAGGGATGGGATTTATTTTTATTGCAATGAGAAATCAACCCAAAGAGCCTTGTTAAAACTACCTCTGCTTTTTCAGTATCATTCGCAGGAAAACATTGAACTTATTTTAAGAGCCTTTTGCGCTGATATTACGTCAACAAAAACAGAATTAGTAATTGGCGTAGCCGGTGATACAGTATATAAATTTAACCATTTTTTCAGAAAGATTTTATACGAACGCCAACATCAAGAATTGCTGGAGCATTACAAAAAATGTCCTCAAATCTCCTGCGGCAGAACATTTTGCGAAACAAAAATGTATTTTTACACTTACAAAAACCAGGTCTATGTTGCCCCAAAACTGCTCGGCAAAAATGCCGAAAACTATACGGATAAAATATCTATGCACGAATTTAAAAAGGTTTATTCGTTTATTACAAGGGATAAAGAGCTGCATAAATTTGCGAATTACTTGGAACACCGCATCGCAGAACTCATCTGGCAGCGAAACAAACCATTTGAACAGCTTTTATCTGAATTAAAATTCCTGATTAGTTAACATAACTTCAAAAAATTTTTAATAGAATTTTTTGCACAAATAAATACCTTAATTTTACATCCAAAAATGGTCAACAACGTTGCCCTGCGCGTTGTTCAGGGACTTTACTTTTTGTTTTATAACTAATATAATCAAAATAATAAAAGTTGCATTCCAAGTGGGGAAGCCCTACAGGGCTTGCTTGGCTGTGCAATAAATCCTAAAAATTATAGTAGAGTTACCTATTTACAAATCTTACAAACAAGCCGTTAGCTTATTGCGGACAGTAGAAAAACTAGGCGGCGAGTATCGCGTTTCCGGTAAAACTGTAAAAAAATACGGCAGTTACGCAAGAGCAATAGATAAGTTATCTCAGAAAGAACCCGAATTAATTTCCAACATCTTAACAGGCGAAGTTAAAATTTCGCAAGATGACATCAGGGCATTATCAAAGCGTTATTCGGCAACTATTAATGATGTAAAAAACAAATTAAAAAATAAAGAGAACAATTTTATAAATTATTCTAATATACGCAAAGTTATACCGCCTCAAAAAGAAAAAATAACCGTGAAAGATATGCCTGCTTACGACCCGGATGCTGAAATATCCAGCCTTACGCTTACTATTCCGTCTTGGATAAGCTCCATTGAAAGAACTAAATTAGTGTACATACAACCAATAAAGAATGAGGTATGCAGATGTTTGTTAATAAACCAGATGTATGAGACGAGTAAAATTAAAGAATTACAGCCTATACCCTTCCACAAACTTAAACAAAGCGAATGCGAGTTTTCTTTTTTTAGGTGTTAATCGTTTGAAAAGCTCTACCAACCTTATTTGAAGTTTTTCATCATCCAGCTTTTCTATATCACCGGTAAACGTAAAAAGATAAGCAGGCGGAACATCCAGTACCTCAAATACTTTTACCAAAACACTATAAGAAGGAAAAGAATAACCATTTTCTACACCTGACAGAGTTTGAGGTTTAATGCCTATTTGAAATGCAAATTCTTCTTGTGTAAGGTTCCTTACTTTCCTATACTCTTTTAATTTAATGCCAAATTCTTTCTTTAAGTCCATCATATATACTACGATAATTTTTTATATTAAAATAAACAATACTCAATCGCCGAATATAGTTCGGCAATTTTTGAAATTCACACTTGACAAATTCGGCATGAGGTGTTTTAATAGTAACATACACTAACCAAACAGGCTCAAGATCGTTGGAAATAAAAACCAACCTTTGCCCTAAATGCAATGCAGATGTCAAAGTTGTTGATGGTTAGATTCGGGGTGAAGTGTGTCAATTTTATCTGGCATAGCTATACAGCCTCAAGCCCCTGATGGCAAAGGTGTTGACAGCTATAATCCAGCCGAAGTGTGCCCTTTTTACTCATTTAGATGTATTTTTATTTTGCATTGCTCCCATGAAACTTATATAAATAGCGGAATTTTATCCAATTACACATATACTGTGCAATTTTAAGATTGCATTAACAACCAAAGAAAGGAAAAAGAACATGATTGAAACAACAATCAGGGATTTTCTCGTGGAAAATCACGACGATTTGACAACTGAAAACTGTTTTGTGGGAAGTATTCCAGAAGATGCTCCAGCAAGCTACTGTGTCGTAAGGCAGCAATCAAGTCCGTTGTCGGACACGCACAACTCAATCAGCGAAAAGCTGACAACTCCTCACGGAATTAACCAAAAGGTTATTTCGCTTGGTGTTGAGGTTGTCGGGGAAGACTACGAAACGGGAGCACTGCTTATTGCAGAAATCTTTATGGCAATGGGCGGAGAAGACGGAGGGTGCATAGACCTATACACCACTCAGGCTTATGTCACTCCTGTTGAACCGCCGTTTTATGAGAAGGATGAAGACCTGTTCAAATTCAACTTTATTGTAAGAACAAACTCTTGAACGGAAAATGACAGACCGTTCAGCAACCAAAGAAAGGAAACAAAAACATGTCAACATTAACAAAACAATCAGTAATCTTAGGGGTAGATGACGTCAAGATTTCTGAAATTACACAAGACACTTCATCTGATTTAACGCATGCATCATCGCTTGATGTGCCGGGCATTCAACGGATTAATCTGTCGCCAAACTTTACAGAAAAAGGCTTAAAAGGCGATGGCAAAATTCTTGATTACTTCATTGAACTGGACACAATCGGATTTTCTTTTGACAATGCAAAAGTTGATTTGGATGTGCTTGCAATTTTAGAGGGCGGTACAATTGATACTGAAACCGACGGTACAGACCAGATTAAGCATACTTACACAGTAAGCACTGATTCCACGCCAAAATACTTTGAACTGGAAGGTAAGACAAATTATACAGGCGGTGCGGCTGGAGATTTCCATTTCACATTGTTTAAATGCCGTGCGAATTCAGTTGTTGTTGAGCACAAAACGCAGGATTATGCGATAGTGTCCGTAACCGGTATTGCAATCCCAAGAACCAATGACGGCAAAATCAAGGAATACGTTATTAACAAAACAGCACAAACAATTGCATAAAAATACCCCTCACCCTAACCCTCTCCCGCAAGGGGAGAGGGAACTTGGGCGGGCAGAAAGGACGAAATATGAATTTAGAAATAATTAAACCGAAATCATTTACAATCAAAATCGGTAAGACAATTTATCCGTTGCGCTACGACTTGCGGGCGTTTGCGTTTATTGAAGAAAACCTCAATTCCGTAAACGAAGCGGTTTCGCTTTTTAACGAAAAAGATTTGGGTGCGATTGCAGTAATGTTTCAGGCAGGGCTTTTGCATGTTGGCGCGGATGCCTACAAACTCTTGAAAAAGGTAAATCTTGAAGAATTAATCAGGACAATCGCAAAAGCAATCAGTGAAGTAACTTGCAGCGACTATGGTTTTGACAAGGAATTTGACTGGTCATTGCTTTATTTTATTGCGAAACCTGCACTAAATTTTTCGGAAGAAGAATTCTGGAACTCAACGCCTAAGAAAATCCTCACAATGATGAAAATGCTTGAGGAAATGAGAAAAGGTAAATCAACAGAAATATTAACCGACAATGAGGCAGCAAAAGCCTTCATGAGTTGGTAGAAAGGACAAAAAATGACAGATATATTTAACTTTAATTACAACCGAGCTCACACATCCAGCGTGGAGTTTAAGACGATTGTGGACGAAGCAACGTCCGGTAAAGAACAGCGGCGCGATATGTGGACAAATCCGCAAAGACGCTGGGTTTTGGAAATGGACAAAAACAAGGTTGATCGCGAAGCCTTAGTAAACTTCTTTATCGCACAAAAAGGTCAGAAAAAATCTTTTGACTGGACTTGGGCAGAAGACAAAGGCGGCGACGGGCAAACTTACCGCGTCCGTTTTGCAAAAGACAAGTTAGAATTGAGTATTCTTGAGTTAGGCTACTCAAACTTCAAAGTTGAACTCGTGGAGGTGTTTGAATAATGAGTAAAAAATTAACAAATGCACAGAAAAACGAAATACAAAAACAGGAACTCAAAGTCAGAAACCTTGTAACAATCTATCTTGATGACGCACCAATCCGGCTTCTGGAAAACGATACAATAACTTCATTTACACACAATGGCGAAGTTTACCTCGCCGGTTTTGTAAAACGCGGCGACATCAAAACAAGTATGGAAAATGTCGGCGAAAAAGTTGAAATTACAATTTCAAACATCTGGCAGGAAATCTCGTCAATCATCGCAACGCAGGGCGACACGCTTACAAACAGAAAATGTAAGATTGAAACGGTTGTTTTTGACGGCGATTCCAATACTATAATCGGTGAACCTGTACATTTATTTGAGGGTTTTATCAATAACATTGCATTGACCGCGCTCACGTTTAAATTTGATGTAGAGCGGATTTTGGGCGGATATTCAACGCTAAGCCCGAACGCAACGTATGATGTGAACTGTCAGTGCAGGAAGTTCAAAGATGAACGCTGCGGATATACAGGTAATGCCGAGAAATGCGACAAGACTTTGACGCGCTGCCAAGAGATTGGCAATGTTGAGAACTTCTACGGTTTTCCGTCATTGCCAAAAGAAATGGCGGACTGATGGATTTGTCGGTTCTGGATGAAAACATTGGCAAGCCGTATTCGCAAATCACAATGGGCTGCATGCAGCCGGTTTATTTGTTGAAGCCGGATTTGCCTCAATATGATTTTAATCTTGATATTAATTACTTCCTGCCGCTTGTAAAAAAGCACTACGAAGAAATTGATATTAACGAGATAAAATCCGGCGACCTGTTGATGATAAAGGTACGCGAGGATTACCACTTCGCAATCTTCAAAGAACCAAACCTAATCTACCACTGCACCAAAAACTCAAAGCTGAGGTTATCAAGGATTGAACTGTACAGAAAGTATATTGTAAAAGCGTTCAGGCTAAATGCAAAATATAAGCAGGAAGACAATTATGAAAAAATAAAAGAAATTTAACTTATAGCTTTTTCAAAGAAAGAATTGTATAATACTCAAAGTTATAAGTATAAAATAAGGAGAATATTTATGAAAAAAATATTAATGTTTACTCTTTTGATAATTATCGGTCTATCATTATGTGGATGTTTAAATACAGCTAATTCTTCAAATTATGAAAATTTATATTTAGTTGAATTGAATTCAAAATACGGTTTTATAAATGATAAAGGTAAAACTATAATACAACCGCAATATGATTTTGCTGATAATTTCTCTGAAGGGTATGCAGCAGTTAAGAAAAATGGCAGATATGGATATATCAATATTAATGGCGATTTTACTATTGCACCGGTTTATATTAGGGCTTTAGATTTTCACGAAGGACTTGCAAGTGTTATGAATAACGAAAATGAATGGCTGGTTATTAATAGCAAAAGTAAAGTACAAATGAAAGGGTTAAGTAATTCTATAAAATTCTCTTCTGGATTAGCGGATTTAACAAGCGGAGATAAATGTGGATATATAGACAAAAAAGGTGATTGGCAAATTCATCCCAGATACTCTTATTGTTATAATTTTGCTAATGGTTCTGCTACTGTAAAAACGGAAGATGGTAAATATGCAATCATTAATAAAGATGGAAAGTTTATTTTTGGTCCACAAGAAAATCAATTATTGGATTTTGTAAATAATGCAGTAATTATGTACGAAAAAATATCAGATGACAAAGAAATAACAGAGATGAAATGTGTTTATTTGGATACACATGGGCAAAAAATCCTAGATCCGTTTGAATTAGGTTATAGCCCTGTTATAGATGATGATGGCGGGTGCAGTGAATTTTCTGATGGGTTATTACTGGTTTCAGATAAAAATCTTTACTGGAACTATATGGATAAAAATGGGAAAATAGTTCTTAAAACTAAATTCAAAGGCATTCCCAATGGACATGATGCACCTGTTGGTGGGTTTATTAATGGCTTTGCGTATTTTAATGACACCGAAAAATGGGGATTTATAAATAAACAAGGCGAAATAATCTTTGAAAGCTCAGAATATTCTGGTGATAATATAAATCCAAACTGGGGCAGCTTCCAAAACGGCTTAACCTATGTTTATAAAGACAATAAAGAAGGCTATATAAATCAAAAAGGAGAGTTTATATGGTCAAAACCAAGAAAGGAAAATAGATAAATGGGCATACGAAACGATAATATAGAATGGACTCCGGTTAATAAAGACAAATATACTCCAGATATGATACGAAAAATAGATAGGAATGAACTACATTATAGTGAAGCACGTTTCTATCCTAATGTCAAAGGGGACTACCCCGAATTACGAGCAGATATGTATAAATCTCTCGTAAAAGTCAGACAAGGCATAAGAGCAGAAAATCCAAATAGCAATAAAGACTTTACTATTACTAGTGCAAGACGTGATTCTGGCGGTCACATTTATTCAACTGCTGCTGATATTGTTCCTACAAATGGACTAACATATACTGAACTTGCAAATGCTATTAAAAAATATGGTGACGGGTTAGATGGAATTCCTCACTTGAACTCCAAAAATGGTCAATTTCGAGATGGTAGAATTTTACCCCAAAAGTTAGATGCATTACCATCTGTGTAGCGAATGGAATATCATTTCGATATTAAGTACACTAAACCATATATTGATACTCCGCAGGATTTCTCACGCTTGCAGCCAAAGAAATTTGACGAACTAACCCAGCCGACAGTCCAAGGGGTTTCGGGTTCAAATGCATTGTTAGACCAATCGCAATTAATTGTACATCAGCCAATTCCCACAATGGGTACAAATAAACTCGCATGGATGGCACAGCTTGGCAACATTTTAACCACAATCGGTCAGGTTGCTCAAGGAGGTATTGGTGTTGCCGCGGGCATGAGCGGTGCCGGTACCTCCGTTTCGGCAGAAATCGCAAAACCGGGTTTAGTGCCGGAAGGTCCGACATATTATTACGAAAATGGCAACTATATGAACCCCATTATGAAACACACGGGTGGCAAATCATCCGGCAAAGATGAAGTTCTTGCAATCCTTCGCGGCGGTGAAACGGTTAGAACAGAAGCACAAGAGCAAGAGCTTCGTGAAGAAAAGTATGCGCAGTTTCTTGAAGCTGTCCGACCTTATTTAGAAGAAAGAAATAATAAACCAAAAACCATAGCCGAAGCATACGACCCCGATAACAAAATACCCGTGTTGTTAAATAAAACTACACAGGATGAAGATATAATTATCGCAACTATCGCGCAGGCGTGGAAGTCTAACCGTTTGGGGTTTAGAAACATTTTAAGATACGAGTAAAAAGAAAGGAAACAAAATTATGTCAAAAGGAATGGCAATAATAGGTATAGTAATCGGCGGGATTATCGCCGGTGCATTAACAGGCGGAGCAGCGTTTGTTGCCGCAAGCAATAGTTAATGTCGGAAGTAAACTCGGCTGGCTTGGACAAAAATTGTCTATGGCGGCTTAGAAGGACATCTTTAGAAAATCAGTCGGGGAATTTAGTTACCACCCAATCTCCTAATTGAAAATGTCTGTCAGGGGACGATTTAATGGTAGCATCACAATGCTCAAGTTCTTTTTTAGAACAATATCGGTACATTTTAGATGATATCTCGCAATGCCTAACTTCTAAAATAAAATCCTTTTCGTTATTAAAAGTCGTATAGATATAAAAAGGCAAGCTTTCTGATTTCGGATTTATAGCTTTAGTATCAGCAGGATATTTTTCATTTTCATTTTTATATCTCTTAATATAATTAATTGTCGGCTGATAATCTTTTAAAGCTTCTAATGCCAATTTGTTCTCTTGGAAATCCCAGATGATATAGGCAGCACTCATAATAACACAGATAATAGATAACAAAAGTAGCATAATTAGAAGAAGATTAATTATAAATTTAATTATACCAGAAATATTTCTGGTTAACTTATAAAGTAATGCAATAAAAACAATCACTAAAAATGGTATGAAAAACCCAAATAATAAATCCATTATATACCTCTATTTATCAAAATTATAGTTCAAAAAAAATATTTTTACAATGCAAAAAAGAAAGGCAAAATTATGGCATTTTTTCAAACTAACAACAAACAAGGAAAGAAAACCCTTAGACAACAATTTAATGACGATGTTGATAGACAAACAATGAGCTACCAACAAAAATACGGCTTTGAATTAAGCTCCAAATCCGGCAATAGGACTTGGAATGTTGAGGCAGATGCATTTAAACATACTTTTATGCAAGCAAGATTAACTTTTGACTGGACAACAGCAGGTGCTAAAACACTTGGTGATTACCATGAATTCATTGAAGGTTTCAGTGTAAAACAACCGGCGCACGAAAGAAACATGGACTTATGGAATAATCGAGTTGGACAAAAAATCGGACGAGAAGTTCGTAGAGAATTAATAGGGCAAAAAATACGCCCTCAAAGTGAGATTGATGATATTTTTGCAGAAAAAATCATGCAAAAAATGCGAGCAGGTGAGTTGATTACAACACCTGATGACCCTCGTGCAAAAATTCTTGGAGAAAAATTTACAGATTTTATCAATCAACCCAAAGACTTCACCCGCTTGCAGCCAAAGAAGTTTGATGAATTAATGCAAACACCAGTGCAGGGGATTTCCGGTACACAAGCAGATTTTACGCCGTTGAACATTATTCAGCCGCAGCCTGCTGTTTTAGTACAAAACACTACATCCTGGCTCGGGCAATTAGGTTCAGTCCTATCAGGGATTGGTAATCTTGTTCAGCTTGGTGTTGGTATCGCGTCAGGCACCGGCGCACTTAATCCCGGAACTCCAACCGGAATCGGAATATCAATTACAGAACCTGCTTTTCAACTGGATACAAGTGCACAAATAGTTGGTTACGGAGCACCTGAATTGGCTAAAATAAAATGGCCCAAATTATCAAAACACACGGGAGGTAAAACATCCGGCAAGGACGAGGTTCTTGCAATTTTACGCGGCGGTGAAACCGTCAGAACTGAAGCACAGGAGCAAGAGCTTCAACAAGAAAAATACGCCCAATTTATGGAAGCGGTCCGCCCGTATTTGGAAGAACAAAACAACAAACCAAAATCCATAGCTGAGGCATACGACCCGGATAACAAAATTCCGTGTCTGCTTAACAAAACAACTCAAGATGAGGAAATTATTATCGCAATTGTAGCACAGGCATGGAAATCCAACCGGTTGGGATTTAGAAATATTTTGAGATACGAGTAAAAAGAAAGGAAACAAAATTATGTCAAAAGGAATGGCAATTATAGGAATAGTTATCGGCGGGATTATCGCCGGCGCTTTAACAGGCGGTGCTGCTTTTGTCGCAGCAGGCGGGATGGCTGCCTTAGCAGCAGGTGCAGCAGGAACTGCCGCTCTTGCAAGCGCAACATCTGCCGCATTAATATGGGGCAGTGTGGTCGGGGTACTAACAACAGCCGGCGGTGTTTTATCAACCGTATCAAGCTGGTCAGGCAGCGGCTCATCCATCTCAAATGGTTCCCCTACTTACTCTTGGGGCAAACTCCAGACCCAAACAAGCAACTGCCTCGCAATTCCGATTATCTACGGCGAAGTCAAAGTTGCCGGAAACACAATCTGGCAGGCGGGTGCGGGAACCACAACTTTACAAAAAATCATCGCGCTGGCTGACGGAGAAATTGAAGCGATTACGGATGTTAAAATCAACAACAAAGCAATCGGCTCTTTGCCCGGATGTAATCACAACGCTTACGCCGGAACCTCAACCCAACTAATCGACAGCCGCGTAACAGGTGCAAACAACGTAGCACGTGCGGAAAAAGTCGGAGGCTTGCGAAACACAGCTTATATCGCGCTTACCGCAAAAGCAAGCGCGGAACTCTCCGGCGGCGTGAACTTAACCACAGTTGTTAAAGGTTCAAAGGTTAAAGGTTATTCTGACCTTGAAAATTTCATCTTGGAATACTCCAACAACCCTGCATGGTGTATTTTGGATTTTCTGACCCGTTACAACGGCAACGGAATTCCGATTGAAGAAATTGATTTGCACAGTTTCATTGACGCGGCGGCGTATTGTGACGAAGAAGTCGGAGAAGGTGATAAAAAACAAAAACGTTTTACTCTAAATATCGTTTTAGATGAGAAAAAATCCCGTCTTGACTGGTTAGAAAACATGTTAATCACTTGTCGCGGATATACATTTTATCAGAACGGCAAACTTGCGCTGCAAATAGAAAAAGCCGAAAACTCCATGCAGCTTTTTGATAAGGACAATATCTTAGCCGGTTCGGAAAAATTCCGGACAACGCCGCGTGAAAAGAAAACGGATATTTTTAAAGTCCAGTACATTGACCCGAATAACGAATACGCACGAATTTTTGCGCACGCAGAGGCTGACGAGTTTGAGAACGAGCAGCCCGTTGTTCAGGAAATTCAGGCGTGGGGCGTAACAAACTTCAATCAGGCATCACGGCTTGCGTGGTATTACCTTAACCAAGCCAAAACCTGCAACAAATTTATTTCGTTTTCAACTTCGCAAGAAGGGCTTGACCGAACAATCGGCGATGTAATTGAGGTTACAAGCACATTCTTAGGCTATGAAGAAAAGAAAATGCGTATAGTTAATATGGCGGAAGCGCAGGAAGGGCAGATTGAAATCGTCTGCAAAGAGTACAACGAGGCGCTTTATTCTGACCAGTTAGGAAGCGCGGAACCTGTGGCAAACACGATTAACCTGCCGTCTGCTTTGGATACCCCGCCCACCGTGCAGAATTTAATTGCAGACGAAAACTGTTGGCGTACACCCGAAGGTAACTACGTTTCAACAATAAAAATTACTTGGGATGAACTGGATTATTTCCACCTTAGCCATTATGAGGTCAGCTACTCATGCGATGAGGACGAAACTTGGTCGCAGGGCAATGTTTCCTACGACGGCTCGTTTGTTATTGAAAACACTCAAATTGATAAAGAGTATTTAATTAAAGTTCATTCCGTAACCCGCAGAGAAATTTTCTCCGAACCGGCAGAGGCTTCTGTTTTGACAGTTGGCAAAAACAACCCGCCCGCGCGTGTTCCGAAGTTTATTGTTACGCAGAAAAACGATTATTTAAAAGCCATAATCACGCCGCCGGATGATGAGGATATTTCGCATTACGAAATCCGGCTCGGCGCAGACTGGGAAACTGCCGAATTTGTTTTACGCACGATTGAAACATCCGCTCTTTTCCGCCCGACCAAGAATGGCACTGTGTCATATCTGGTCAAAGCCATTGATAATGTGGGGAACTACTCTGAACACGCAGCACGGTTTGTGCTGAATGTTTTGGGAGTAACACCCAAAAATATAATCATTGAGCAGACTTTCACGGAAGATGATTTTACGTTTGAAGGCGACGAAATTATTTTGCCCCTGATGGATATGGGCGTGAACTTTCAGGATTTCAGGGTTCCGAAAGAAACCCGCCTGATTGTGGACTGCCCGGACGCAACAGAAATCCAATACCGCCATGCATTTTCAGAATTCAACGGCTGGGATTATCTGGAATTTGCAGACGATGATGAAACAACCGGCGATAATTGGGAAGACGAAGTACCTCCGGTTTGGTCTGACTGGAAAAGCTATACGCAGGAGCCGGAGTTTTGCGGACAGTATGTTCAAGTGAAACTTAAAGGCGAAAACATTTCAGAAGTTAAGGTTACGGCTGACATTGACGATGTGGAAGATTTTGTTTCAAATATTGACATTCCGGCAGAGGCAACGACTGTTACGCTGAACAAAAACTTCACCGTTACGCCTGTAATAATCCCGACAACGGTGGACGCAACCGGCAAGGTCTGTTCCTGGCGGGTTTCAAATGTGGATTTACGCTGCTTTGACATTGAACTTCTGGACAACGAGGATAACATCATTGCCGGAAAGCTGCTAAGCGCTGCCGCCAGAGGGTATTAAATTTCCATATTCCTTTCTGGATAAATAATTAAAAGCCGGCAGGGATTTCAAAGATAAACCAACCGTTATTTGTAACGACTTGCACTCGCACGTCATTGCCGAGCATATGCGGATTTTTCCCGTTATAGCTCGAGACAATTTTCGGTTCCCACAAACATCTTACGTCTTTTACGTTATTTTTCATCTTTTTTCTTTCCCCTTTTGAAAAACTGCTTAATCTCCACCCACGTTGGCAGCATGTACTTTAGCTTAAACTCTGACCTGTACGGCGTTATATAACCCCAGAGGGTTAAGTTTGATATTTCTTTTTTCATAGCTCCTCAAGATGTGACACAAGAACCATATCACCGGCCACGTTTAGGCCTTTAACAATTTCTTTTGCATATTTGTTGGCCTCGTCCGGCGAGACGGTGAATGCTCCTTTTGTAATGCTGCTTACAATAGCCGGGAGTACAGCAGTTAAAACAGTTTCCTCTACGCTGTCAACCATTTTAGATTTGCGGATTTTATTAATCGCTGACTTGATTGCGTCCTTAATTGCTTTAAGTGTTTTTGTTATTTTCATTGTTTGTCTCCTTTTTTTACAATAAACCCGTGTTTGAAGACACTGCCGCATTCACAGGTGCTATCGCCGTCATAGATACTTTTACCGCACACCGGGCAGTAAAATTGCGGAGCGACAGCGCGCAAATAGTCATAAAGTCCTAAGGTGATAAAGTTTGCGGCTTTATCTGATATGATTTTTAGTTGGTGTTTGAGAATTTTCATTGTTATCTCCTTTTATTATCTTTATAAACCACTTGACAAGTGTAACGTTACAGGTTATAATAAGAGTATGATTAAGTCATTCAAACATAAAGGGCTTGAAAAGTTCTTTTTAACAGGTTCGTTAAAGGGAATACAAGCTATACACGCCGGCAAATTGAGTCGTATTCTAACTTCATTAAACAAAATGAAAAATTTAGAACAATTGAATACCCCTGCTTACAATCTTCATCCGTTGAAAGGCGAATTGAAAGGCTTATGGTCAATAACGGTTCAAGCCAATTGGCGTATAACTTTCAAGTTTGAAGACGAAAATGTTTATATTGTAGATTACCAAGATTATCACTAAGAAAGGATAAAATTATGGAAATGTATAACCCTGCACATCCCGGAATAATATTACTGGAAGACTGGATAAAGCCTATGAATTTTACAATTTCTGCGTTTGCGCTGCGTATCGGTACAAGCCGCAAAAATCTTTCTGAAATTGTAAACGGAAAAGCCGGTATCAGCCCTGAAATGGCGTTGAAATTGGAAAAAGTATTTAACAACTCCAGCTCCCAATTTTGGCTTGACCTACAGGTGCAGTATGACCTTTGGCAGGCTAAACAGCATGTTGATTTAAGTAATATTCAGGCGATTGCAATGTAGATTACAGCCCATCCGCAAACCTAAACAACCCCTCCAGCTGTTTGTCAACTAAATAGTATTTCATGTTGTTCTCCTTTAAGTTATGTAAAACGTCACTTGACACTTTACGTTTTATATGTAATAATATAAGTATGATTAAATCTTTCAAACACAAAGGTTTAAAAAAGTTTTTGAGACAGGCAGTATTTCAGGAATACAACCTGTACATGCGCACAAATTAAGTAAAATTCTTACCCGTCTTAACGTGATTAATGCAATTGATGAAATGGATTTACCCGGCTTTAGGCTTCATCCGCTAAAGGGTGAATTAAAAGGTTTATGGGCAGTAACCGTTCAGGCAAACTGGCGCATTACCTTTAAGCTTGAAGACGAAAATGTTTATATTGTTGATTACCAAGATTATCACTAAGAAAGGATAAAATTATGGAAATGTATAACCCTGCACATCCCGGAATAATTTTAAAAGAAGAAGTTTTAGAACCTTTGGGAATAGGTGTTGCCGAAGCTGCGCTAAAACTCGGTGTGAGCCGTCAAACGCTTTCCGGTGTACTAAACGGCAGAATAGGCATAACGCCAAACATGGCGCTGCGCATTGCCAAGTCGTTTAATACAACCCCTGATGTCTGGTTGCGCGAACAATTAGCCTATGACCTTTGGCGGGCAAAGCAGAACATTGATTTAAGCGATGTACAAGTTATTGCAATGTAGAATATTTATATTAAAATCTAAAATATGAAAAAGATTTTGGAATTATCCTCAAATAAAGGTTCTTGCATATGGGCAGAATTTGAGGAATGCCTGAAAACTGCGGGAAATATTGCATTTTGGTGGCGGGATGATGATGTCAGCGCCAGAGAACCCAAATTTATAGACCTGCCTTATTTGAAATACAAGTATCGTTTGGGTAAAATGTTGTCGCTGCTCTCAAAATACAATATTCCGTCTGTATTTGCGGTTATACCAAAGGATTTTTCCAGATGGGGTACTACATTAGCCGGTATTTTGAAAAAATACAATGTCTATATCGCACTGCACGGGATAAATCATGTAAATAATTCTGCGGACAATACGGTAACTGAATTTCCTGATGACTGTAATGTAGAAGCTGCGGTAAAGATAATACTTGAACATCAAAAAGATTTTTCGGATATTTTTGGCAATAATTTACTTCCTGTGTTTGTTCCGCCATTTAATAATATATGTGAACAACTTGAAAGTGAATTACTTAAAAGAGGTTTTACAGCTGTTTCTAAAAGCAATATGGGTTTGGTAAAGCATGACGCACACAATATTGATATAGATTTTGTGAATTGGCGTACACGGGCATTAAAAGATGAAGAAGCTATACTCAAAGAAATTATTACTCTTATCCGCAGAGGAGTAAAGGTTATAGGTCTAAACGCCCACCACAGCCGCGTAAGGCAGTATGGGTTTAAATTCTTTAACAAATTGTTTGCAACAGTTGAAAAATTTAATAACGTAGAATGGATTATGCCGTTTGATAATACAGCTGCTCAAGCTAAAGCGCAAAGGAAAAATTGAGTACATGAACAAGTTTATACAGGCTATATCAAGAATATTCAGGGATAATAACAATAAAATTATAGTTATTAAAGACGGCAAGGAATACGTTAATAATTGGCTAAAAATGCCGAAAGGGTTACGAATAAAGTTCAAAGGAAGCAATAATACCGTAAGAATAGAGTTGCCATGCAATTTTAGGAAATCCAAGATTAAAGTCCGAAGCAGCAACAGTCTGATTGAAATAAAGCGGGGTTGCTCTTTTAGTGGTTTACACCTAAATTGTGGTCTTGGTAAACATATCTGTAAAATCGGGAATAACGTTTCCACAACAGGCAGCCTGAACATAACAATGTGGGGTACTTCACAGCTTATTATTGAGGATGATTGCATGTTTGCGCTCAGAGTTTTAATCCGCACATCAGATTCTCATCTAATCTTTGATAAGGATAGCAGACAAGTGATAAACAAACAGAAATCACCTTTAATTATCGGTCATCATTCATGGGTCGGGCAAGATGTCTTTATTACAAAAAATGCTTCTATCCCGCCCAACAGTATTATTGGGATGGCAAGTGTTGTCAGCAAAAGATTTACCGAAGAATATACCTGCATTGCCGGTAATCCTGCACGCGTTGTAAAGCAAAATGTATATTGGACAGGGGAAATGGACACTTAGCAGTACATGTTTATTTTTGTTAAAATCCTTGTTTCAGAAGCCCAACATCAGGTACTTACAATATTTCAGGACGTCCTAAAGTAGAGCAGATGAGACACGTTCGGCGGACGTACATAGGGGCTGCTATTGACCTGTCGGGCAGTATTTAGGCGTAAATCATCACTGCCCCATCCGCCATTATAGTTTAGAGGATTACTCTCACCGGACTGCTGGTCATGTGTGCCTGAATACATAACACTGGGTTTGCCGTTAGACATTAGATAATCAGCGTCATAGAGCGATTTAGGAAAGCCGAAAAAACCTCCGTTAAAAGTTCCAAAAATACCGGTAATAGCAGGCATAGCTCCGAATTCATAATTATTTACATAAATCTATGTTATCGGTATACGAGATAAATCTGGCGTTGCGCGGAAGCTGTACGACAGGGTTGTCGGTATTGGTGTCGGGGTCGTATTTGTAAATCCATGCAATGCCGGTTTGGTCAAACAAATCATCCACTAAATTAAAATAATCAGGTGTGGCGATTAATCGTCCGTTTGGTACCCGATATAACGGGATTGTAGTTGTTACAAGTACATTGTTGATATTGCTTAGGATAAACGTAACATCCGGGTCAAGCGTTGCGCGGTTAAAATCATACTCTATTATATCAAGGGCTTGTTTGCAGTTTTCTTTGTCAATAGCCTCCCCTTGTGCAGTCCAGCCGTTCGCCTCGTCACCTTCGAGGATGTGGTCGAATGGACGGTAAGACAACAGCGGTTCAGTGTTTACAACGCCTAACGGATTTGCTGCTGTACCGTTGCCCTTAAGCGTATTATCCGTTGAAACAATTGTTAAACCGGTATTTCCGCCCGCTTGCGATGTTGAGTATTTATTTTCTTCAATGTTTGCAACGTTGGAAATAACCCAATCGCCGCCGGTGTACTGAATTACAATCTGCTTAAAAATAACGTATTCGTGCAGTTCTTCAAAGTTCTGATGCAGATTAATGCTTAACGGCATAACGTTCAAAGCGTCTTCCAGCGTGTCGCTTTGCAGCTGGCCCTGAATAAATGCGAAGCGGTAATTCTGCGAATTATCATCCGACGCTGCCGGAATTCCGATTAAAAACAACGTTTGATATTTTCCGTCATCCATAAGAGTTTGTGCGCTATTGTTATTATAATACGGAACTTGCGCACTTAAAGTTGTTGATATTGTCAGCAGCGCGCCTGCGCCGCTGCCTCCGTCTAATTCTACACTTGATAAGTCTATACTCTGGGTTACGGTTTCCGGTGTAAAATCGTATTCTGTTATAGCTCCGCTTCCGTCAACTGCCGTAACGGTTATATTAAATACAACGCCGCTGACAGCATCTGTATAAGTCAACATATCATCAACTGCATACCCTGACATTGTGCCGGTAATATCGGCTGTAACTGTATAAGTCTTTGAAACCGGCACTATATCAGTCTGACCGGTAATATAGACCGGGTTTGAGCCGTCAATATAAAATTGCGTATATTCTTTTGTCGCAAGCGCAATGTTTTTAGTAACAAGGTCTTCATCCGCGATGTATGTATCTCCGACATCCGGCCGTTTGTCGGCTGTATTGTTTAAGGTATAACTTTGCAAATCACCGCCGGATTGCAGGTATGCCCCGATTTTTTCGTGCAGTTCAATATGCACGGATGCCGGCATATTACCGCCGTGTGTTTCATACTGTGCGAACTTGTAATTTTCGTAATACTGCACTATTGCTATAAGTACGTGGTCAAAGTTAAATACATTTTGAGACCAGATAGGCGTGTTGGCTATGGGGTCATAGGATAAGTACCACGTGCCGTAAGTATCGTCGTGCGGCGGCGATTGCCAGCCGGATAATAGCGCTTCAACAAGTTTTCCGTTGAAATATGCACTAACAGTACCGCTAAGCGTAATTGTGCGTGCGGCGCTGTCATAATTCACTGTTGGTATATCTTTCCAGCCTGTTCCAAGTCCGAAAACATTGTCAACGGATAATTTTCCGTTTCCGTCCTGTTTTAATGTATTATCAGTATTGCCTGATACTATTGAGGCAAGCAAATCACCTACATTTACGCGCTTACAGGTGTTATTTAAAACATCCGTAAGCGTCATAAGTTGGTTATCAATAGTAACCTGATTTGTCTGCTCAAGCTCATTTACTCTTATATTTTTTGATAAAGCCATTTTTTAAACCTTTCATAAAAACCCTGCTCCCCGAAGGGAGCAAGATTTTTTTACATTAACTAAGCGGCAGGCGCAAGCACTGCAAACGGATAACCGGCAGTTCCTTTGCGTCTTGTTGCCGGAACTGCTACCTGAACACCCAAACGCATTACAACACGCAGCGCAACCATATCCTGTTGCGCAAGGTTATATGCAACTGTACCGTCTGTGTTAAATATAACAGCTTCGGTAAGCACTTTGTAGGTTATATCCTGACGAATTGCATAGACAGCTTTGGAGAAATCTCCGCCTACCAGAAGTGCCGTATCAAGGTCAAAGTAACCGGAATTATCGAATGAAATGGATCTGCCTGCTAAAACCCCTAAATCACCGTTTGCTTCCGGCGCTATATAGCTTTCCTTGTAGCTTCTGAATTTAGCTTCAAGAGTGCTGTCAGCAATGAAGCCGTTTACTCTGTAACCGTCTTTTTCAACCAAAGACATTACACCGCCTTCGCCGACAATATCAAGAATGATATTGTTTTTGGTTTTAGAGCCGGTTGTAGTCGTAGTTACCGGAGTGTCTTCGTCTGTTACCCCCGTTGATGTGAAGTCGGAAACAGGTACTTGCACAGTACCCAGAGCAACTTCATTGCCTTTAGTTATTGCTGTGGGTACAATCGCGGAAGCCCAAGAGGCAGGTTTGTTAACGCCGAAAAGTATAGCGTTATCAATAGCAAGTCCCAGTGCTTCAACGATTTGAGGTTTGACTTCTCCCCAGATGTCGTAGTCTGCGTCATCCAGTACCGCTTCGGGAATTGGCACAATTACGGCTAATTCTTCTGCCGTAAGCTGCGAATTACCCCAAGTAGATTTGGTTGTTTTTTTCTGTTCCGGCTCTGTGCCGTTTAAGAAGTATGCGTTTGCAAGTGATGTTGCAATCGGTATATTTCTTTGTTTTGCCGTCATATTAGGCAGTCTTCTCATCAAGGGAAGCACTTTTGAAGCTAAAGGGGCTTCTTTAATGATTTCTCTTGATGTTTCAACAGGGATTAACGCGTTAGCGTCATCTCTTGTAATAATATTTGCGTCTAATGTCATTTTATTTTTTCCTTTCTATTTTTTTGCTGCTGAGCGAATAGCATTATTCACATCAACATTTTTGTTTTGTGTCTTACCGTTTGTATTTTTCGGAACAGGCGGCTTTTTCTCAAGTTCTTTTTTCTTAAACGCTTCCAGCGCTTCGTCAGCGCTTTTTTTCTTTTCGCGCTCAAGAATTGACTTGAACATTTTCGCCTGCTCTTCTTCTGTTTCTGTTTGAAGAATTGTTGTAAATTCTTCCGGGTCAATACCTACTTCTTTAAAAGCTTCGCGGTATTTGTCCCGTTTTTCAAAACGTTCAACTAACTTTTTATATTCCGCAAGCTGTTCCGTTTCGTTTTTAGATTGAAATTCTTTAGTCTTGTGCTGCGCTATTTCTTTTTGCAAGGCGCTGATTTTAGCATCTTTGCCGGCAGTAGCGGACTTGATTTCTTCAATCTGTTTTTTGAGTTCTTCCAACTCATTGCCACCATCTTCACCACCGTCTTGGGCGCCGCTTTCTTGAGTTTTTTTATTCTCGTCTTCGTTTCCCTGTCCGTCAGCTACTTTGTTTGCATTTTCATTTGTCATTGTTCATTTCCTTTCCATTTTCTTGTTTGTATTGTTCTTGTATGTCTTCCGCTTCGGTTTCGCTGTAACCGGCTTTTATCAGTATTTCTCTTTGCGGCAGCAGCGCACCGGCTTCTTTAAGGTCTTTTAAGTAGGTCATTACGTCTATTGGTATGTTTTTATTGAATTTGTAATCAATCTGGTAGGTGTCATAATCCTGTACGCTGTCTATATCCAGCCCTGTCCAGTATGAGGCAAGAACATCATCAAGCTGCTGTAATGACTTTTGCCATTCGTTAATCAGATTATTACAATTGTTGTCCAGCCTGCGATACAGTTGCGAAATCTGAAATGCGGTTACGTTTGACAGGCTCTCCAGTACGTTTGGGTCGGGGATTGATGCGGTTGACCAGATAGACGACCACGTACGTTCTGTAATAAATCTTGCAAAGTCGGGGTTAAGGTTTTTTGTGATAAATCTTGCGTCTGAATTCTCATTACGGCCTATAATCATTGCAAGGCGCTTAAATTCTTTTGCCGTAGCTTTGTCAATGTCGCCCATATCTTTAAGCAACAGATATGCCTGCCGTAAGCTGCCCCATTCGGTTAAGTTATCCGCTGTCAGTCTGTCGTAAGCATCCAGAAGATAAACCGATTTTTCAGAATTTCCGGTACGATTTTTATTATTTGGGAATTCAACCAGCGGCATTAAGCCGAACCCGTGCCTAAATTCACCTTGATATAGAGCGGATTTTATATTAGAAGCTGTGCTTGAATAGATACGGCAATTAGTGTTGTCATATTCATATATTTTAACGTTATCGGTTAAAGTTCCGTCTTTTTTCTTTTGATATTCGGTTACATACCCGTTACCTGTATCTTCGTCTATGTAAGTGTTCCAGCTGTATATTTTTTTTAAAGATACTCTGTTGTTATAATCTAAAAAAGAAAGCAGGTATGTATTGCCCCAGCCGCTGCAATCTTCCACAAGCTCTTTTAACAGTGTTTTCAAATAACACCGCCTTTCAAGGTCAGCATATTTTTTAATAACGTCTTCTTTTATGTCAGCTCCGAAAGTTACTTCAATATTTGCCCCGATATAACTTGATTTTTCTTCCTGAATTTGTGAAAACAGGTTATGTTCAACTTTTATATTCGGGTCTATTGCTGTTTCTTTGCGGCGCGCTAAAATCGGAACACCGTCAGCTTTCAGCGCATTATCCCATTCAAAACGCGTTGCCGGAATTCCCTGCGAACGCCGCCAAAGATTGTATTTATATGTGTTCGGATTATTCTCCAAAAAGCTAAAATCTGTCATTTAGAAATCCCTTGCTGTTATTGTTGCCGTTAAATCCTGATTGTATCTTATATCTGTTATCACGCAGTCATAAATAGTCTGCTGTCCGAGCGTGAATAAATCGCCGTCATAAAACCACTTGTCTTTTAACCCCTGAATTTCGCCCATTCCTTTGACTATGCAATCATAAGGAATAGGATTAATTCCAATAAATGAGCTTCTGCCGGAGTTTATAACATCATAAACATTTATAACCGGTCTTTCATTCGTATAATCCAATGAGCGTATTATTATTTTTGCGTTTTCCGGTATATCAACCAAAGAACCGATTTTGAAGCCTTTAAGCATGCCGTTTTCGGTTACAACATCATGAATTAATCCGGTTACTTCGTTTTGCATATTCGCCGTGTTGGTAACATAGCACCGGTCAAGTAATTTAAGGTTTAACCCCTCAAGATTTACTTTAAATTCAAAATTATTACGCTTTGTCTGAATTGTGGTTAGTTTGTAAGTTACATATTTGACTAATGAAGCCTTATCGCGCACATAGTCGTAATCTTCTTTGACCAGTAAATAATCTTCGTCAGTTGTTCCCTCTTTTGGCGCATCATGCACTGCCCCGTCCCACCAGTAAAGCGTAAATTCATCTTCAACCCATTCATCATTATTGACAAAATTAGCTCTGATTGCGCTCGTCACCTTACCGGTTAAGGGTGTCCATACAAAACCCCAGCTGTTGTGCTGGTTGAATAACCCCACAGGTACTTTATCCTGATTATCAATAACAATCGTGTGCTTGCCGTTCCATAGAGGTATCATCGTTAATTGTGCGTTTCTCAATATCGTGTCAATTATTGCGCCGGTCTTCTTTTCTCCGCTTTCTATGCCGTCCGCCTTGTATTGTTCCTGTTCGCACCATTCATAAGCCGCAACGAAACTATCATTATCAATATAATTCAGCGGTTCAGGGCGCGGATTTACTAACCGGCTGGTAAGCAGCCAGCGAACAATGGCAGCGGGATTGCTTGATTTATCAATGGTGTTCCAGTCTGTACCGTTCCATATCGGGATTTTTGCCTCCGCTATATAGTTAAATTTCTGCAAAGTACCGGACAAACCTTTATATGCAATAGCTTCAAATCCTATCTGATTAACTTTTGGTAAAATCGCTTCGTTTAGAACAGGTTCGTCCATTCTGAACTGAACTTGGTTAGCGTAAGGAACGCCTATCTCCATGTTGGTTTTTTCAGCATAATCACCGGAGCGTATTCTTACAATATATTTGCCGGCCGGAACAGTAAACCCTATCATGCCGTAGAACATCTGGTCAGCTACTCCGATATTTGACGGGCTTTTGAAGGTTACGTTAGAGCCGTTTACTGTTATGCTTGGCGGCACAGATGATTTATTGCCGTCCATATCGCGAATATACAACGTTGTTCCCTGTGTGAACGGCACATACTGCCCGTTTGGAGTTTTATACATTATTTCAACAGTGGCGTTTCTTGATTGTCTGTTTGAGCCGTTTATCTTGTACAATCCTTGCGGGAAGCTGATTATGACGTCAATATCCGTTGTGTTGTCCGGTGACGTTGCAAGGCATTCGCTTGGAGTACCGCCGTATTGGTTTATGGAATCGTTTACTGTCTGAGTGTCTGTATAATCATCTGTTGTGACAGTTTCGGAAACATACAAAGCGCTTAATTCGTTTGTGCTTTCAACCGCATTGCCTCTTGTGGGTGAAATAGGCGCAAATTGCGTTGTAATAAGTTCTGTAATTGTCTGTGATGTGCTTGTAAGGTCATAAGAAGCTGTATTGTTATAGGTATAAGTATTGCTGCCCTGATTAACAAGCTGTGATGCTGCAATTGTAAAGTTTTGGCTTAATTGTACCTGCACGCCTGCAATTACAACGGTTGAAACCTGTTGAAACTGCTTTTGTGACCAGTTATTTATATCAACGTTTGTAAATTGAAGTTGGAAATCAATTTTAAGTGTTGCGGATGTGGTACTCTGGTTGTAATAAACTATCGCGCTATTATTAACTTGTCCGTCAGGGTTGTAGCTTAATTCTTCGTTTATATCAACCTTTTTAACGTTATCAAAGCCGATAAAATTAGCCGAACCTATTGCCTGATTGATGTTGATGTAATCTATTGAATAATCTGAAATAAAAGTATCGCCGAGCTTGAAATCAGAATATACAACGTTGTTGTAGTTGGCTATGAAATATTGATACAACTTATTTGAACCCGTGCCGTTGTCAACTCCTATGTAAGGAAATTGTCCGTAGCAGGGGGTTTGCTGTACTCTGCCGAATACTACCGGTATTATGCCCTTCCCTATGTCATTGCTTGCGCCTTTAAGTTCGGGGTTTGTTGTGCTGGAATATTCTTTACTGCCCGTTGCGCCCGCGTTGCCTACGCCGCTGAAACCGCCCGCTAGGGCGTAGATGCCGGTGCCGACTGCGGTTACTGCACCTACTAAGGCTATGCCGCCCAATATTGCCAATTGCGTAGTGGTTAGCCCAAAACCAATGCCGGTAGCACCTACAAGCCAAGCGCCCAACCATGTAAATAAAGCTATTGTAGATGTTGGCTCACCCGGTCTTTCTATAACCTCTATATGGTCGCCGTTTTTTAGAAAGTGATACCATTTTAATGGTTTTCCATTAATGTAACAATTTGTGAAGCTTTTAAAGTGCAGAAAAGCAGGGTGAAAATCCCACTTTTTTGCAACTACTTCACTTTTGCCTAAGCATTTTTTTACAATTCTTATCATATTGTTTCTTTTCTTTTTTGTTTATTTTATAAATTAATTATTGAAGGAAATTGTGATGAAAAAGATTATTTTTCTTTTGTTTTGTTTATTTTTGCCTGTAAATTTGGCAAGTGCTTTGGGTATCTTATATACCGACACGGTTTATCCAATTGCTGCAACCAATTTAAAGCCAAAAAGTGAATTAAAAATGGGTGAGGCTCAATCTGTCAGTATGTACGGCTTGATTGAAACAGGACACGCGGGAATTCACAAAGCCGCTGAACACGGGGGGATAACTCAAATTCATTATGTTGATATGAAAGTCAAACGTGTACTATTTTGGAGTGTAAGAACCACACAAGTTTATGGAGAATAAAAATATGAAAAATTTATTAGTTTTATTGGCTTTATTATGTCTCGCAGCACCTGCCGTTGCCCAAACACCGTATAATGTAGATGAGGCTACTCATCAGAAATATAAAGCTGAATTAGAAAAAAGGGGTTGGCTTTATGGTTGCACACCACCGAATTGGAGTTTAGTTGAGCCTTTTAGGGGCGGTTTTGTGTATGCTGCACAACATGATAAAGTTGATATTATGGAGCTGGAAGTTAAGGCTGGGCTTAATCCAGTTGACTGTGGCAATAATCTTGTTACTTCTGTAATTATGTTTAACAAAAAGCCAGAGGCTTTAGATTTTTTATTAAAAAATGGCTTTAACCCAGATACAATTTTAATAGATTGTTCTTTTTTAACATTTGCGATTTCTCGTAAAAATGTAGAGGCTGTAAAAGCATTAATTTATAACGGGGCTAATGTTAATCTTTTGGCAAAGGGTAAATCCCCTTTAAACTACGCCATCAAGAAAAAACAGCCTGAAATTGTTGCTATGCTTCTTAAAGCCGGTGCTAAGCCTGACGATAAAACTATGAAATTAGTTGAGAAGTCCAAAAACCCGGCAATCAAAGCGCTTTTTGAGTAGTGATTTTGTGATAAAATAGAGCTGGAGTGAAGCATGGCGAATGATTTAGTATTAATTCAAAATATGATTTATGAAGTGCGCGGGCAGCGTGTTATGTTAGATAGCGACCTTTCGGCATTATATGAGGTTGAAACCGGCGCATTGAACAGGGCTGTTAAAAGAAACCTAGAGTCTTTCCCTGATGATTTTATGTTTCAGCTCACAGAAAATGAGGTTGAAACTTTGAGATGCCATTTTGGCATCTCAAAAGAAGGAAAAGGCGGAAGACGTTATCTGCCTTATGTTTTTACGGAACAAGGTGTTGCTATGTTATCCAGTGTCTTGAAATCTAAAAGAGCAAGAACGGTTAATATTCAAATTATGCGTGCGTTTGTGTCGTTGCGGCATTATGTTCTTTCACAAATGGGAACGACTGAGCAAATCGCGGAACTGCGCAAGCTTTTAATGTTGTACATAGAAAAGAACGACAAGCGTGTTAATGAAATTATTCTTGCTTTAAACAACCTTATAGAGCAGCCACGAGAGCCTAAGAAGATTGGGTTTAATTGATTATTTCATAAATCTGCGCTTTAGCCGGTATATCGGCAACCTGCACACCCGTGCGGGTTTTGTGAATGTACTGTTTGTTGTTTATGGCGTATCCTGCATGCTCGTGACCTAACGCACTCACGTGGACTATGCAGCCCTCTTGGCAGTCTCTGAGGTCATGCTCTTTATATTTTACGTTGCACAAAAGTCTGCTTTTAAATGACTTATGCGTATCAAATATCGGGTAATCGGGCAGCTTATGACCTTTTTCCCGCTGAAAAACTCTCTGCACAAAGTGCCAACAATTATTGTAGTCCTCGTCATATTCTTTGTCATTCATGTATCTTAAAAAGTCCATAGAGCCTCACTTATAAATATTCGCGAATAACTGGCGGTTATATCTTATTGTGCCGGCGTTTATCTCAAAACAATTACGTATATTAAGCTGTGCGCTTACCGCTTCGTTTGTTATTGACAGCCCGGTTAACTCAAATTCGCCGCACTCGTAAGTTTCCGCTTCTTCTTTTTCAATGTTCGCAAGTTTTAAGTACAAAAGAATATTTTCATTGCTTGAAATAGTTTTTCTTAACTCGTTTGAAACAAGATTATTTACGTTTGCTATAACTATTTGTGTACCCTGCGTTTCTGTCTGGTTCGGTAGCCGGATGTCAAACGGAAACGGCTGATACGTCTGAGTGTCAACGGTTAGCGGCTTTGTGTCGTTTATGAAATAAAATGTTTCGTCAAAAAGACTATGCGAAACCTCTATTAACATATTGATTGAACGCCCTAAGCCGCGTGAAAATGCGTTTTTATCAAGTTCAAATCTGCTCATAGGAACATAACTCCGTCTTGTACTAATACTTTTCTATCATCATTTACAAGTAATACCCGGTCGTCATTTACGGCAAGATATTGCTTATATTTAATTTCCTGCGGTATGAACATCATCTTAATACTTATTTGTCTTTTATTTGAAATCGGAACATCTGTGGGTTTATCTATAATCCTTGCAACACGCTCGGTATCTTTCACACAATCAAAATAAGTGAAATTTATTGCACCTTGCCGCAAATCATTCTTATACCAATACCAGAAAAATTCTGCGTCTTCTTTGTCTAAAATTATTGTCCCCTGAACGATTTCGCCAATGTCGGTAAAACGTTCGCGCCGGTACGGCATTCCCGCGTCCGGGTCAACCTCAAGGTGTCCGGCCTGAAATTCGCGCTGCTGGCCTGATAATAAAATCCTGCCCCATTCCCATTTTAATGTTGTCATGCTGCTGCTACTCCGCCATATCCGTTACGGCTCATAGCGCCGCTAAATGCTTCGTTAGAGCGGTCTGAATTCAGATATGAGTTAAATTCCATAATTTTCATATCAACATCGTTATTAGGTCGTCTGATAGTCTCAATTTTAGCGTTTGTATAGTTATAAACATTGACATTTGCAGGCTGATTTTGGGCTTGTACGCCTAAATCACCGTTTTGCATGCGCTTTAAAGGCATTATACTCTCTTTGCCTGCTTCTCCCATAAGTCCGGCGCCGTTTTGCATTGGGAAGTATGTAGGCTTGTCGACAACTCCGCCCTGCGCGAACGGGATAACATTGCCGCCTTCAAATACTCCGCCTTTGGCAAATTTTCCGGCAAGTCTTGATAATGCCATACCGCCCGCTGCGGCTACATTACCCGCGCCGATACCGACACCGGTGGCAGTTGCTGCGACAGGTGCAAGAAAACCGCCTACAAACGGTATCATTGCGGTAGTTAAAGCCGCCTGTGAAATTGCCGCCTGCGTTAATGACGCGCCTAACTGCGCCGCCGCTGCCGCTGCCGGAGCCATAGCAGCGCTTGAAGCTGCCATAGCCGGAGCCGCCGCTATCATTGCCGGAGCCGCTTTAGTGATTGCGGCGGCAAGCAAAGAAGTCCCAGCGCCCGCTTTAACGCTGTCAGCTGCAAGTGAAGCCATTGGAGCCGCCGCGCCGGTAGTAACGCCTTTAAAGGCTGTCATTCCCATAAACAGTTCTTTAAATTTTTCAACAGCCGGCGCAATAATCAACGATTTTGTAATTTCCTGCGCCATTGCCTGAAAAGTGTTTATAGCAAGGTTGCTAAACCGCTCAAGAGCGTTTTCACCTTCTTTTAAAGGTGTTGTAAGCGCCTGTGTGAAGTCATTTTGCAAACTGTTCCAAACGTTGGATAAGTCAAGCCCTTCAAGGCTTTCCATAAAGTTTTGAGTTTGTTTTAGCTGATTTTCAAGTCCTTTAACGGCGTTTTTCTGCTCGTATATAGCTGCCAGTGAACCGGTTCTATGTATTACCCATTGCGCTGTCAAATCCGCTAATATGCGTTTTTCTTCCGATAACCTGTAATTCAGCTCATTAAACGGTGATATTTCAATATGCGCCGCCCGTTGGACTTCTTCAAACTTTTTAGTGAGCGCTATAACTTCATTTCTTGTCCGCTGCGTATTAACCATATCGCCGGAAGCGGCAAAATCGTTAAGTCTTGTTTGCGCAAGCTGTATTTTATGCTGCAATTCCTCAAAAGGATGGATTGATATAGATGTTGCATTTTTTAGAGTTTCTATTTTTTTTGTAAGCTCAACCGCGCTTGCTTTTGCTTTTATAAACGGGTCGCTGTCAGGGGCATTAGCATAACGCTGCATTATATCCTGCTGTACTTCAAGGTCTTTTCTAAGCTGCTCTACGTAGGTTGTTATGCCTTTTTTGCCTTTAGAGCCATCTCCGCTTGAGTTTTGAAAGCCTGAACCTTTTTTAGCTGCTGTTGCTACATTTTTCGCTACTTCTTCCTGTAATTTAATCTGTTCTTTTGTCCTGCTTATAGCTGCTTCAATTTGTGCAAGTTGTCTTTCAGGAAGATTATTATTTAAGTTATTTGATTTATTACCTTCGATTATTTTTCTATATCTATCAGCTTGTACTTGAAGCCCCTTGAGAGTTCCTTCATAATTGATGCTAACCGGTTCAGAGAGTTCTATTAATCTCAAGACGGCATCACCGAGTTTAATCATAGCCTTTTGCGCTAATTTTGCAGCCGGCAAAAACTTATCACCTATTTTTTTAGATATAATTTCCCAATTATCTGCATTTGTTGACATTAAGCCGTTTAATGTCTTTGATTGTTCGTTCATTAAACCGTAATAACGGCCGCCCTCGCTTGTTGCCTCTCTCATTGCTTCTTTAACCATTGAAAACGAGATTTGCCCTTTGCTCATTTCATCCTGAAGCTGTGACATTGATTTGCCGGTTTTTTCGGAAATAACTTGCAATGGGTTAAAACCTTGATTAATCATCTGCCGGGCATCTTGACCTAACAGACGCCCCGCTGCGCCGGCTTGCGCAAATGCAAGCGCTAAATAATCCATTCTTTGTTGGTTGCCGCCGGAAATATCACCAAGAAGCTTTAAATCCTCTATAACATTTTCAGCGCTTTCACCAAATCCTAAAAGAGTTTGAGTATTTTTGCTTAAGCCCTGTGTTGTCATAGGCGTAACTTTAGCAAGTTGTATAATTTGGTCGGTTAATTGTTGACCTAACTCTGCGCTGCCGGTCATTACCCTGAATGATACACTAAGCTGCTCGAATGAAGCTGCTGTATCTATTACTTGTTTAGGTATATTAATCAGAGCATCACTGAGTTTTTTCAAACCATAAAGAGCTGCACCCGTTAGAGCAGTTCGTAATTGAATTAAGCTGGCATAGCATAGTTTATTAGATTTAGTATTACCGTCAACTGCTAATTTTGCTTGATTTAAAGCATCTTTATTCTTTAAAACCAGTTCCTGAAGCTGCCGGAATTCTTTAGTATTGGTTTTGCCTTGCAAGGCAAGTGTTCTCAAACCTTCTTCCGCTCCCCTTGTCGCAGTTTGCAGCGCTGCGAATGAACTTTTAGAATCACTAAGCTTTTGAAATTCGTTAAATGTAGCTTGGGCTGACTTTCTTACAGCGTCAAGATTTTCCTGTAACTTATATTGGGTTGCAAGTGCATTTTGCGACTTTGTAAAGGCATATTGCGAATTAGTAAGATTTTTAATAGCCCGTTCCAGACCGTTAGAAGCAGCGGTAGTATTAGCAAAATCCGCCGCTATTTCTTTAGCGTTACTTTGAAGATATATTACTACTTTTCCGTCTTCTGTCGGCACTTGAAATTTTCCTTATTTTTGTTATAATGTAAATATGAATAAAAAGAATGATTTTTGGATATTATCTTTATTATGGGCTATTTTCTTTGGTATTATTGACGCTTAAAACCCCCTGTGCGCTAAATCATCTTCGATAAGGTATCTTATTGCGTGCGCAATAGGTTTTGTGAGTTCTTCAAGCTTGAGCGCCAGCAAACCGGAGCGGTACCAGCGCCATAACTCTAAGATTTGATAAAATTCCGCGTCAAGATTGGCGTATAAATCCTTGTTTTTACCTATTGCAACAGGGTTGTTATAATCCGGGCCGACAAAATTAAACTTGTCAGCCTCGCGCGGGTCATAATCTAGCTTTCCGCTTTTGTAGATTTCCCAGCCGATACGGACTTTTTTCCGAGTTTCTCCTGTAGTTCCTGCTGCTTGTTAAACACTTCAATCATCTTAACTATGCACTCATAGTGTATCTGGTTGATTTCTTTTGAGCTTCCGGCGTTTATAAGCCCTTGATAATCAAAGTATTGGTACGGTTTGCCATCAAGCTCTATTTCAGGTTTATTCTCAAAACCTTCAAAACAGTTGATAAGCAAAGACCTGTAACACTCTGAAATGTCCGTAATAAATGGGTTTATGTCACCTGCCAGCGGTTCGCGGAACTTGATTTTAAAAGGTTTATCCTCGCCGGCACACACCGACGGGATAACCTCAAATTCTTGCTTTGGAATTATGTTTAATTTCATTGGCTGCCTACGCTTTCAGCAGCTCGTACACATGCGGAACGAGGTTGTCGTCTGACACAATGCGCACATTAGACGAAAATGTCTGCATACCGTCAGCAGCGCCGCCCAGATTAAAGCCGAATAATTTACCCGGAAATACAAACGCCATATCCGGCACACCTGCCTTAGTCACACCATAGGTAAGCTCTGTGTAAAAGTAGAACGGGTTATCGTCAACCTCTACGTTTTCAATGGTTTCAAAGTCCGCAGACTGCTTAACAATCGGTAATACTTTAGATATGAGGTCTTCGGATAGTCCGGCAGTTGCAACGCCCTCAACCGTGATTGTAGCGTCAGCCAGACCTTTTTCGTAAACTTTAACCTCATCGCACTGGGTTGTTGCGTCAATCTCATCAAACGTAAACTCTGCTGTAAATGATGTGAAATCACATCGGTCAGCAAGCCCTGACTTGTCCGGCGGCGAAAGCAGGTAAACTACGTCTCCAACTTCCGGCGTAATTTCAGCAGTACCGCCTACTCTGAATGTTTTACCGGGTTCTGCGCCTGTTGGCAAGCCGGAAGTTGAAGCAACTGACTTGACCAGATAGTACCCTGCCGCTAATTCTGTTGTACCGTCTCCGACAATCGGGCTTGTGATGTCAAAAGTGTAAGTATGTGTGTTTTTTCCTGTAAGTTTTTGTGTTGCTGTCATTTTATTTTTCCTTTCTTTTTAACTTTCTGTGTAAACAAATTCGCGCGCGGCTGTTGCGCAAGGTAAGCCGTTTTCTACATCATTGCCGACAACTGATGTATGCTTAATATTTTTCAAAATCGTGTAATTCCCGACATAATCAAGGTTTGCAAGGTAATTAACCAGAGCGTCCCGAATTGTTGTTATTGCGTAAAAGTCCAGCCCATAAATACGAAACTCCATGAATTCGGTGTAATCGTTGCGGCATTGTGTTAAAGGAGTATCACCGTAATCAAGGCTTGTCTGTACAATGTAGGTAGCTTTGGCGTTCTGTTCAACTTCACCGAAGTAAATCGGGTACTTTTTGCCGTTTACCGTAAAATCAGCATTTATGTCCTCATATAGCGCTTGTTCAAACACTTATCATTTTCCTTTTAAATTCGTCAATAAATATTGCGCCTACTCTTGCTTGCATGTGCCGCGCTGCGTTTCGCATAATAGCCCGCGCCGGACGCGCTTTTTGGTGTACTTCTTTTGCAAAAACCGTTTCGCCCCCGACTTCAAATTTTAACGCCTTACCGTTTTTGGGCTTGATTATGCGCACACGCACACCATATTCAAGCGCTGCGCTGTACGGAGCATTGGCTATTACCTGTTTAGAGCGTTTGTAATACCTGATACTGCGCTTGTACTTGCCGGTCTTTACCGGCGCCGTCATTTGGGCTTCATCCACGATTTCCTGCCCGACTTTATCAAGTACAACGTCTGCAACATCTGTAATTACGCTAAAGTCCGGCATTTTCCACGTGTAGCCGCTTTTTGCCATTATATTGCCTCTTGGAAGTAAACCAACTTGTATTCCGCATGCTGTCCGCGTTTTGGCTTAATGCCGGTTATACCGTCTTTTTGCATGCTGTTGCTGTCGTCAAAAATCTTGTATTTTGTACCGGAAACATCGGCTATAATGTCTTTTGGTTCAAACTTTTGCTTTTCGGAGCAAAAAAGTATCGCAGCGATATTAGCGGTATCTTTTGAATTAACTTGAGTTAAAGACGTAAACGTGCGCCCGGCCGGCGGTTGAATAAGCCCCTTAAATTTTGCTCTGGGGATGTAACCGCCCTCTTGTCCGAAATAAGGCTCTTGCCAGCCGTATATGGTCAGAGATTTGTAATATTTTGATATTGACATCACCACGCCTTTAATTTTGAGTAATACTCAATTGCATTTGCGATTGACACCGGATAATCCAGCGCGCCAAGACGTTTAACACTGCCGTCAATCTCATAACGGTAAGACCCTACTGTTTCGGATTGCAAGCTGCCCCCTGACGAGCTGCCGCGCTCAAATACATCATAGTTAATCATCTGTGCGATTGCAATTTCAAATCTTGACGGAAGCACCATTAAATCAAGCTTCGCAGGCTCTATTGTGTTTACAAAGTTAGGATTATCAACCGTAATGCTGTTTACATCCGTACTGGTAACGTAACTGACAAATCGGTTACGGTGTCCGTCAACTCTTATCAAATCCCCTGTCTGATAGCCTGAAATCGGACTTATAACCCCGTTATCAAAGTTTGTCATCGGGCGTTGAACATTGCAATGTCTGCAATAGCTGTAAGTCTGCGGTATAAACCAGTTGTTTAGATAGTGACAAATGCCCTCGAGAGTGGAGTAAATTGCCTCTTGTATACGTCCGTCCTCTATCTGCTCTATGCGCGTGTAAACAAATGCCTCATTATCCTGCGTCACGTCATAGCTGTAACCGGACGTATAATCACCGGATGTCAAAGTACACAGCCACATACCGACAGCTTCCTGCGGCGTGTCCTGTACAAAATCGTACTGCTTTTGTTTTTTAACTAAAAGTAAATCAATCATTAAAAAGGCCTCATTGTTGGCATAACTACCTGTTTTTTAATCTGTCTTATCGCACTTGCCAGACAATCCGGCGCGTGGTCGTCTTTGGCAAACTCGTTGTATCTTCGGCACTCCTCTATAAAATCCTCATCAGTATCCGGGTGCCAGCGGATGCTTGACCACTCGGCATAAAGATAGGTCATTATTTTTCGGTGCTTGTTCTCTTTTTCGTGATAACCCTGAATGCCTGCGTAATTACGGCTTGCGGTGTTTTTATCGTCATTTTTCTCTGTGAAAATCGTACCGCAAAGGACTTTATCACGCGCCGCGTAGATTTCGCTAAGCTTATCTATGTAATGCGCGCCAATCCAGAGTTTGCCGTAAACGTATAAAAGCCCGTCATGCTCTTTGATTGTACAAAACGCTGTACTGTCCGAACCGTCAAAACCCTTATCAAGCAAGCAAATCCCGTTATGAAATCTGTCTAAATCATCCGCGTAATTAATGCCGCTGAAAGTGTAGATTATATCGGCTTTTGGCTGCTGCTGGTACTGTGCGTAAAACTCCGCCGGTCTTTTCTCACGCAGAGATATAAGCTCTTGTGTTGTTATATTATCAGGGTTTTGGCTCTGGCCGTCAACCAGAGCCGGAACATTGATTACATCCCAATCTGTTTCATTTTGCAAAATCCAGCCGGTCAAATCATCAGGGTCAAGCCGCTGCATAATCAATATAATAGGTACGTCATTACGGCGTTTGCGGTTTTTGAGAGTTTTGTTGTAAGTATCAACTATGCGCTTGCGATAGCTGGCGTAAACCATTTGCTGGGGCTTCTGCGGGTCGTCTATTACAATAGCGCCGCAAAAGTTATCTTTGATTGCGGGATTGCCGCCGTTGACACCTGTTATCGTACCGTCCATACTTGCGGCTGTCATGCCGGATGATTGCGTGGTGCCGTCTATTGCCCAATTGTGTTTGTTTGACTTATCTTTGCGGATTTTGTAACCCCAAAGATTTTTCACAAAATCGCTCTCAATGGTCTTTTTAACATCATCCGAACACGATTGTATCAGGCTGTCACTGTAAGATGTGTACAGGTGGCAGATATTCGGGTTTTTTATCAAAGTCCACGCCAAAAAGTATTTAAACAGGCGGCTTTTACCCCATCCCGGCGGCATATTAATTACAAGGTTTTGGGCTGTTTGATAGTCTGCTATCGCCTGCAGCTTGTCAATCAACGGGCATAAAAACGTATAAAACCGGTATTCACAGCCTTCAACCACTTTATGGATAAAATATATAAATGTGCGAAAATCCTTCTCACAAGCGGCTTTTAGTGTTAGTTTGTCATTATGACTTATATTATCAAGCATCTTTAATAGTTTGGTTTATTGCGGCTATAAAATCGTCAACCTTTGAGTTATCAACTTGAACATTTACAAGCATCCCGCTTATATCTTGCTCTTGCTTGGTACTAAACTCGTCCTTACATTTGCGCTCTAAATACCACTTTGCGATATCTTTGTCGCCAATATCCAGAGCAATATCGATTACTTTTTTTGCCTTAAAAACCGGATTTAATTTTAATGCGTATTTTTTCTGTATAAATTCGGGATTTTCGCGTTGATAATCATAAAGTGCTTCCGGGCTTATGCCCGCATAAAAACAGGCATCTCTGTCACTGCAAGCAAGGGCAAAAGCATGCTGGAGTTTAGACAGTACGCTATCATTAAAAACTGTCGGTCTACCCACTTTTTTTTTATGTAATGATTTTGGTTTTTTAGCAGTCATTTATCATCCTTTTTAACTTGCTTTGCGATTTTCTTAACGTATTTTCTTACTGCTTCGCTTTCAATATCTTTTTTGGTCTTGCGCGGTCTTACTCTGCATGAGTATTCTCCTATCTCTAAACCGTCACATAAGATATAAGATAATCCGGTTACAAAAACAGAAATCATTGTAAGCATAAACTTTAATAGACATCTAAACAAGTTTATTCCTCTTAAAAAAAAACGGGAGGAAGGAAATTCCTCCCAACTTAACATCTAGGTCAAATTTCAAGATTTGGTTATACAAATATCATTTGGTTTCTTTTATTAGTTCTTTGGCTCCGTAAAAATCACAGGAGTATTGTCTTAATAATGCGCCAGTCTTTCTTTTGACTGCTGTATTAATCCCATAGAGCCACCTGAAAGTTTTTTTTTAGAATTACGCAGTTCTTTTAATGTATAGAGCTTTCTGCTTTCTTCGCGTTCAATTACATTTTTCTGATGTTTTGCCTTGATGTAGCTAGAAAAATGCTTACCGTCCGTTACTCTGGTTTCGGATAAAATAACAATATTGTTTCCACAGACAGGACATATACCGAGCCGTAACTCTCTGCGCTCAAATCCATTAGCCGGCTCCAGATACCAAATGTTATACTCCTCAAAATTCATACCGCAATGATAAATCAAACTACCTCCTTTGGGCATAGTACGTCTGGGGAAAAAGTTTTTAACATTTTAGAATTTTGTTAAAAACTGTTTGGCTGCTGGGTTCTTCACCTTCGACATCTCACCCTTCCGGGTTGTTGTGGATGTGGTACAGCACAAGTACATTCTTATTATAAAAGTATGCGATAAAGATGTGTATAAAAAACAAGCTAATGTTACGGAATTGTTACAAATTGTCGCTAGGGGTTAGCTAAGGGTTAGCCTACCCTACCCTTAGGGTACATAGATAATCTATGTACCCCACAAGATAAAGAAAAAGAAAAAGAATAAGAATAAAGTATTATATTTTTCTTTCTTTGTTACTTTCTTTCTTTTTTAATGTTACTTTGAACAGATGTTTTACCGGTTAGTCGGTCAATCTTAACAGTGCCTAAACCATTTGCTACCACTTTATACTGGTATCTAAGAAACACCTGGAAAATAAAAACAATAATAAGTGCAATGGCAATCAATACACGTTTGTCTTGTTTGGCAAACCATAAGCGAAGTTTTAAAACAGGGTTTAATAAATCTTCTTCTAAAAAAGCCATTTTTACAGCTATTTCTTTGATTATTTTTATCGGAAATGAACACTCTATTTCCTCTAACAATTCAGGCTTAAATGTTTTTCTGTATTCAGTAATCAGCAACTCTACATCTTCCGGGTAATTACACTGGGCAATATATTTTTCGTATTCTTCTACCAATAACAACCGCGAAACAATATGTTTTTCTGTTTTATCCATTACTCATCCTTAGCTTCTTTTAGGAGTTCTTGTATCTCTTTATCTTTTTTATCCAGTTTGTCTTTAATTGCATTCAGTTTGTCGTCCAATTCCGGGTCGGCTTTATTCTCAACAAAACGCGCATACATTCTATAATTCCATTCTTCTAAGCTTTCAATCTCACTTTTGTAGCGTGAGATTAACCCATAAGAAATAACAGTCACTACAATAAGTACAATTGGCAGAATTCTTTTTCGCACCTTACAACCTCACTCTTGACAGTATTCTAATTGATTTTTTCATCATACCTTTACCTTTTAAATTGTAATCCTACTCTTTTAAATCCATGACATCATGGAAAAGCACAGAAGTCAACAGGGGATTAAATCGGTTATGTTTATTGTCGACCGTTTGTACGATATTTTTATATGCTTTTAAAGTTTGAAAAGTAAATGACTTACTCTCCTTTTTGTTCTCTAAGTTAACTGACTGCATATATTAATAATCCCCATAATAGTCTCACCTTTTGTAGTAGTAGCTTTGCTTCTATTTTTTATTTTCTTCCATTTTTTTTAATGTAACCAGCGCTCCGGCTTTTTTGTATTTTTTAATAAGTTCGAGCGTTTTGGTATCATTCTCAATTTTTGCAGTCGCCTTTATTTGTTTAAGTTTAACCTGTGCGTCTTTGCGCTCTATGTAATAGCAACATAACTAAAACTAAATTTTTTTTCATTTTTCTAACTCCTTTCATTTTTCACCTCTCACTCTTTAATTATAAAATGAATTTCTGAACCTAATCCAGTGGAAAAATTTTGTTTTTTAACTTCAATGGTATATTTTCCAAGCTTCCAACTTCCTGACTTACCCGACTGCATTGCAGTAATTATTACATTATCAAGAGTATAATTTATAGAATTTTTAGACAATATTTTGGCTGAACTAACAAAATTACTCATCATAGCTGCTTTGTTAGATGTATTGTATAAATTCAAAACCAAATAAACTTTTTTAGCGTTATTTCCGCTCCCTTCTGCGTAATAAGCTATATTTGTTTTCCCGTCTAAAAGTTTGTAGTTACTCGCACAAAAATACTCACCCATCCCGTCAGATTTATAACCATTAGTCGATAATCCGCTAACACTAGTCATGTATTTACAAGCATTTTGTGGCGTAAAAGCGTAACAATTAACCTGCATAAATATCATAGCCAATAAAATAAAATAGCATTTTTTCATCATACCTTCCTTTACCTTTTAAATTGTAATCCTACTCTCTTGAATTCATTTCATCATGGACATACAAAGAAGTCAACAGGGAGTATGTTTGCAGGCGCGCTGCCATATCACGCTCCAAAAATTCGCATTTACCCTGAACTTTAGATAATTTTCTGCCGAAATTGCTGTAATTAGTTTTTATTTCATCCGGGTAATAAAATTAACGAATTTTTTGGCAAAACAAAAAAATGTGAGAAAAATGTGAGAAATTTTGAAAAAGAGGATAGCTGCAAAGTAATACAGTTCCCGAAAAGTCAATCCGGAACTGTATTTTAATGGCGGGGCTGACGGGGCTCGAACCCGCGACCTCATGCGTGACAGGCATGCACTCTAACCAAACTGAGCTACAACCCCATATTATTTAATTTTCATTTTTTTGCTCAGTTTAGTTAGAATATGAAAACAGTGCGGTTTCGCCGCCTCGATAGGGCCAAACTGAACTGCAGCCCCATATTGCTTATTAACGCCTTCCAGCAAGTCTTATCATAACCCGCTGAAAAAAAAAATGCAATAACCGGCAATCTTTTTTGAAAGATTCCTTTTCATATATATGAGAACGAATTCGCGAACAGCGAACTATCTTTTAAATGTATAAGAATGGGAACAGACAGCAACAGCCGGTAAAGAAAATTCTAGGAGTATAACGGAGCAAGCTTCGCGCATTGCTGCGGAATACAGCCTTCTTCTATTGTTGCGTAAACCCGGTAATCAATTACGCTAAAACAATTATCTACACTTTCAATTTGCTGTAATTCCGAATCATTAATATTTCCGCTTTCAATCATATCGGCAATTTTTTCAAACCGTTCAACGTGCTCTCTGAATCTGTCCGTTGCATAATCTTTAGCCTGCCAAGTTGTTATCAGGAACGGCCAGTCAGAACTTTGCAATAAAAGATTTTCGCGCGCCAGCTGATTTAAGGCGCGGTGCAGGAGCTTGTCCTGAGGAATTTCAGGGTACTTATCCGCAATATGGCTCATGCGTTTTTCGCAGGCATGAATAACAGGCCACATCCATTCGGTTAAGTGGTTTTGCCATACGTAGAAATGTCCGCCTTGTCCCCAAGAGCTTTCAGGAATTTGAATTGCTTCTGTAGGAGGGTGAGCGGTAATGTATTCACCTGCGGTCATTCGTTCGACTTCCGGCAGGTAATTGTTGAATTTTCTTATAACCTGTTTAATAAATTCAATACCCTCAAACCACCAGTGTCCGAATAATTCCGTATCAAACGAAACCATAACCAGTCCTTCTTTGCCTTTTGCAATTTTGTAATCGTTGAGAAGATGGTAAATCATAGTTGTATAGTGGTCGGAGTTTTCATTAATTTTATTTAGGGCAAGAACCGGGTCATAAAGCATTTTATCACCCAAATCGGTTGAAGGGGAAGTTATTCTCCAGTAGTGCATACCGGATTTATCGTCTTTTTTGTGGAATTCTCTAAAGCATCCGTCGCCCGGGTATCCGTCTGCAGCTGACCAGACCTGATAACCTGCCCGGTCATTTCTTCCCATAACGGCAACCTGCGCGTCCGGCAGCCAGTAAGCCGAATATGTATCGTAACCGGTAGCGGCGCGTTCAGGCAGCGGAATGTATTCAATATTTCCGTAAACCCCGATTACGCGGCGGTTTCCTATTGAATTCCCGCCTTCAATCACGTGGGATTCAGTGAAAAAGTATTCAATATCGTTATTTTGAAGTGTTACTTCAATTGCGGGGCGCCATTTTTTCTGTCCGTCCGCACCAACGTATTCGTAACCCTGTCTGTAAGCGCATTCTGGAAGCCAGGCTCCTCTTGCTTTTTTGCCGAAAAGCCTCTTAGTTGTGTCCGAACCTGTTTTGAATTGCGCATTCAAATTTGCGTCAGTTGCCAGCAGCGGCGAAAACCCGTGAGTTGCACCGGAAGTTGTAATTTCAATACAGCCTAAATCCTGATATTTTTTAAAGTTTCCTATTAAATCTTTATTATACTTATTTACAAAGGAATCTTTGATATGATTAAACCAGTCAAAGTAATATTTAGCAAGATATTTCAAGTGCTGTGAATGAGCGACTTTCGGGTCGGGGTATTTTTCCAAATCTTGGGAAACCTGTTCAATTCTTGAGTCAACATACTTAATAAAACCTTCTTTTAAATATTCGTCATTAAGCTGTTCGGCAAGTACGGGGGTTATGCCGACAGTCAATTTTGCTTTAATACCTTCCTCGTAAAGTTCGGAAACAGCATTCAACAAAGGAATGTAAGTTTCCGCCATACATTCGTACAAATTTTCTTCTCCGAAAGGCCACATACCGGCTTTTCTGTAATAGGGGAGGTGGCTGTGTAACATAAATACAAATTGTCCTGCTACCATTTTTATTTCTCCTTCGTATACTATAACCGCTTATACATATAATATTTATAGCACAAAAGGCTAAAAATATATAATCCTTTAGAATTAATTCATAAGAATAATTTACAAAACTTAACATTTGACAAATGAACGAGCTTTGAAAACACTTGCAATCAAAAATTTTTCAGATAGAATAGTAGGTATCCTCAATGTAAGCGGAGTCATTAACCGCACTGCATGGCGGGAACCCCCCGTGCAGGAAGCAAACAAGAAAGGTACCGAAATTATGGCAAATATTAAGTCTGCGAAAAAAAGAATATTAACCGCAGAAAAAAGCAGAGTCCGAAATGTTGCGTGGAAGTCTTCCATAAAAACAGCAGTTAAAAAAGTTTTGGAATTTGCGGTTTCCGGTGACAAAGAAGCTTTAGATACCGCTGTTTCCAAAGTTTACCGGCTCTGCGACAAAGCTGTGGGAAAAGGGATTTTACACAAAAATACTGCAGCCAGAAAAAAATCAAGATTAACAATTGCAGTTAATAAACTGGTTAGTAAATAAGCTTGAAGGGTTGAAAATACCGGTTTGTCTTTAATCCCCCGTCTCCGGTTTAGAAATTCAAGTGAGGCGGCGTAAATTGTAATGTTAATATTTGTATCGTTTATTCCGGTTTTTATTGTCTCATACTTGATTATTTAGTATAATATTAATATGGTTCTGTTATCGTGTATAGTGGTGTGTATATTGTCGGTCTATTTTAGGCTGTTTAGGAAAAGGTATTTAGTTCATAAGGAAATTTTGAATACCGCCTTTAGCGCTGCTCTGGATTTTCGCCGAATGGGGAAATTTGCGGTTGAAGAACACATGCAGAGCAAACTTCCGTATTTGATGAAAGAACAAATCACAGAATTGCATAAATATACTATCCTCCCTGCACGGGAAATAAAATCTTATATACACAAACATCAAAACGCGGATAAACAGAAAATTATTCAATGGGCAAAAGACAGATTTTCATGGCTTTCGGAAGAAAATATTGACCGGCTGTACAGGAAGTCTTTCAAGGCCGTGCCTGATAAAACGGAAGCTGAAAGTTATAATTTACGCGATTTGCTTGTAAGAATGAATTATTCGGGAAATCTTATTTGATAACGAGTCCCTTTTCGTACAATTCTGCCATTACCAGCGGGAGTGCGGCAATCCGGAAAACATGTATATGTCAAATAATTAGGGCGTGTTGACGATAAAATCCATTTTTGTTACCCTTGACAACCGTTACGTCATACGCAACAACCTCCGCGTCATCCTGAACTTGTTTCCACAACTGTCCCGTTAAAATTTTCAAGTGGATAAAGCGTCATTCCGGGCTTGGAATCTATCAATTTGAATTAAACTGATAGACCCTGAATCAAGTTCAGGGTGACGTGGAGATTGTTGAATGTTTTTTACTAATAATTATGAGTATGAGAGATTACGGACGAAAACGCCGGAAAAACCCGAACCAA
>JAISCP010000037.1 GCA_031265495.1 Heliobacteriaceae bacterium
ATTTGTCCGTATGCATTGTTAGCTACGTTAAGGCCGTGTGTCATTGAAAGTCTTTCAAATGTTGCATATGTTTTAGTCCAGATAGCTCCGTCTTTTTTGGTGAACTGGTATGGTGCAAACATTTCTGTACCCGAAGCATATTTGTTAGCCATTGCTGTTCGTTCATTGCTGTCTAAATATACGTGCTCAAACAGGGTGTTGTTTACTATTAACTGGTTCTGGTAAACAGCAAGCTTGGCTGCCTGGCCACGGAATACTTGAGGGTTGAAATCATTGCCGTTTCTCCATAATCTGTAAGAACCTGAGTTACCTTTTGGAGCAAAATTGTATTTGTAAATTGGAGTTGTTATTTTGCTAAGACCGGTATCAAAAGTAATACCCGGGTCAATACTCGGAGATTGGAATATATCCAAATCCATGCTTTGTGCTGTAGGTACACTCATGAAATTCAAGGCTGAAATATTAATAATTCCGGAATCTGTGATACTGTCCGCGGTAAAAGTGTCGTAGTCTTGTCCGTTAACATCAATGTTAAAGTTGTTAGTTCCTGCAATTCCAAGCGTTCCTACGTTAACAGCGTTAATAATATTATTCATAGAGGAGACGTTAACCGTATCGAGGTTTAATACATTAATTTTGCCGTAATCAGCTCCGTCTTGATAAAAGTTAAGGTTAGAGTTAGAGATGTTGTTTGCCAGAGCATTGTTGAAGAACTCTCCGTAGACGGTTGTGGTGCCGGCGGTTTGCTCAAAGGTTCCCGTATAGCCGGTATTCACGGCTCTTTTGGCGAAAATCAGAGTACCTTTGCCGGACTTGTTAATTGTTGCATTTGCATTTGAACTTGCAATACCGCCGTCGAAGTAGACAGTGCCTGAATCCCCGCTGATGTTTAATGTGTTGGTGCCGATACCGCCCATATAAATGTCACTGGGATTACTGTTTGCTGTGTTGCCTGTAAATATTGCAGTACCGGTTATATTGATAATGCTTGTTGAACTAGCATGGTAACTCTCATTAAATATTGCTCCGCCGTTATTACCTGCAGTATTATTGGAAAATGCTATGTTATCTCCGATGATTAGTTGGGAAGTGGTGTCGGCACTACTAATTCGGTTAACTATAGCCCCGCCGTTTTGTTGTGCCGTATTACCGGAGAATATTGCGTTATTACCTATAGTTATTTTGGCAGTGTTGCCGGTATTATTAGCAACATTAAATATCCCTCCTCCACTACCATTTGCTGTATTATTAGAGAATACTGCACTATCACCTATGGTAACGGAAGCAATACCACCAGCACCGTAGGCTTGATTGTATATAGCGCCGCCATTACCGTTGTTTGTTGTATAATTATCGGAAAAGACAGCTTTGTCTCCGATTGTTATTGCGGTAGTACCATTGGAGCTACTATAGTTATATACAGCTCCTCCGTGATAACCTGCACCATTCTTGGAAAACAGTGCGCTATCTCTGATAGTTATTTGGGCAGCAGCGAAACCGGAATTATATATAGCTCCGCCATAATCGGTTGTTGTAGTATTACCGGAGAACTGCGCATAGTCTCTAATACTTATAATCGCAGTACCGCCAGAATTAAATATAGCTCCGCCTTGAGAACCTGCACCGTTCTTGGAAAATACGGCGTTATTACCGATAATCATTTGGGCGATAATACTACCACTAGGATAACTACCTTGATTATTATATATAGCTCCGCCGTTGCCTGTTGCGGTGTTGCCGGAGAATACGGCATTACCACCGATAGTTAATTCTGCAGTACCGGAGCTACCACTGCTATTATATATCCCTCCTCCTTTACCGTTTGTTGTTTTATTATCAAAAAATTGTGCATAGCCTCCAATACTTATAATCGCAGTACCACCGGAATTAAATATAGCTCCGCCTTGATCATTTGCAGTATTTTGGGAAAACACAGCGTTATTCTTAATTTCTATTTGGGCAGCAGAGATGGTACTAAAGTTATATATAGCCCCGCCGTAACGTGCTGTTACAGAGTTCTTGAAAAACACAGCATTATCTCCGATAGTTATTTGGGCAGCAGCGAAACCGAGATTATATATAGCTCCGCCTTGATTAGTTGCAGTATTTTGGGAAAACACAGCGTTATCATCGATGGTTAGTTGGACGTTAGAGCTGGCGCCTTGGTTATATATAGCTCCGCCGTAATTACTTGCAATATTACGGGAAAATAGTGTGTTATCCCCGATTGCTATTACGGCAGTGGTACTATAGTTATATATAGATCCACCATTATATGAAGAATTATCGGAAAATTGTGCGCCATTCTTGATTTCTATTTGGGCAGTACCGGAGTAACCATAGTTATATATAGCTCCGCCATAATTAGCTGCAGTATTATCGGAAAACACAGCGTTATCACCGATTGTCAGATTAGCAGAGGAATTATTGTTTAATATAGCTATAGCTCCGCCTTGAGAACTACTTTTAAAATCCTTAAAAGTTATATTGTCATTAATATTAATTTCTGTCGGAGAAGTTAAGGTGCGACTTATACCGCTGTAAGTTTTTTTCCCGTCTAAATAAAACCCGCTGCCGTTTATAGTTAAAGACGGGGCGGCTGTGCTGTTTAAATTTGCAGCTGCGTCAATGTTTGCTTTGAGGTCAATTACCGGGGCATTGGAAGACAGTGCACCCTGCAATTGCATAAAATCACTTACGTCAACCGCTTGTACGCTCATCCCTCCTGTAAGCACTACAAACAATAACAAGCAGGCCATACAGACCTGACGCTTTCCCAAAGGAAAGTCTTTATCACCATTATTCATCTTTTCATACCTCATCTTTCTTAATTCACCGGATAAAATTGTTAACTTTTATTAAAAAGTATTTAATTTCGTTTATCATAAAACATTTAATATTTCTTGTCAATATACTTAATAATTATATATTAAGTATATTAACTTATTTGAAAAATCCCGACAGTTACAAGGTTTTTCGTTATGTCAAGTTAAATGATAAAAATATATAATTTCTGTAAAGTTTTCTTCCCCGTACAGATGCTGAAATAAAATTGAGAAGATAGTTTGATTTGTCATGTGCCAGATCCTGAACGCTGCTTTGCTGCACCCACCATTGTAATCACTCGCAAGCTCGTGAACAATGGATGTGCAAGTTCAGGATGACAGGAAGGTTATGGTAGGTTTTTAAGAATCCTATTCACCAATATCATGTAACTAATTACTTGACATGTACAATTGCGAGAACGAATGTAATGAGGACACTCTGCCGAGCAAAACGATTGCGGATTCCGCCGGGGAACGCCCATAGTGAGCAAAACCACGTTTTTGCGAACGGCCGGTAATCCAAGACAAATTATCGTTTTGTGATAGGAAAATCCAACCGGAGGTCAATCCGGTCATTCAGGATAACGCGGCGGTTACGGTATGAATTTGTCATGTGACAGGGCTGCATGAGGTAACTGGAGCCCCTATTCACTTATATCAGGAGCCCAGATGGTGAACTGAACATTGTCTTTTTCCGGTATAATCTCTATTTCTTTGCCCCGGAAAACCGTACCCGCATAGTTAAAAAATTGCGCTTTCGGGCTGCCTTTGTATTTCAGGATTTCAAACCCGTTTATTGATACCGGATGGTTTATTATTTTGCTGCCGATTTTAAAAGTCTTGAAATCTATTTGTGCGTTATCAAGCCACCAGCCGTTTTCCGTTACATAATCAACGACTCCGGTAACTTTCGTTCCTTTGGGAATATATTCATTGCCGTTAACCGTTCTGAAAACAATTTCGTCTCCGATTTGTATTTCATTATTACAGGTAGAAATCTTTTGGTCAGGAGTGATTTTCAGCGGTATTTTTTGCGCTTCCGGCTTTGTATTAACAACGATATTCAACACCTGTTCTTTCAGAACAATTTCTCCGCCTCTGATTATAACAGCGGGGGTTCCGTTCTTAAAATATTCTTCCGCATTCGGGTGCGAATTGCCGTCAAGGTAAAGTTTTCCGTTTATTTTCCGTCCGTTTTCATCTCTGAAATTCCCGACGGTAAGCTGCGCCTCCTGCCCGTAAAACCCGTTAGGCCGGTAATTCAATATTATACCGGTGATTGCGCCGCCTTTTCGGAACTCTTTAGTATCCTGTGCAATTTCAAATATGATTTCATCGCCTTCAAATATATTTTTACCCGCTGTGGAAAACACGCATGTAACCGGCAACAGGAATTCCTGTGCAAATGCAGAGCCGGCAAACAAAACTAGTACAATTAATAAAATTAAATTCCTCATCAGATTGACTCTTTTTTAAGCCGGCGTTTTGCGTATTGCTGTTCAAACTTCTTAATATCCGTGCTTTGCCGGCTCAGAAAATTCCGGTAAATAATATTGCCGGTCATTGGAGAATTCAAATACTGCGGGTATTTCACATAGATATACTTATACATCTCCAGCATTCTCTTTGAACCTTTCGGATGAGTGCTTGCCCAGTCCCAAGAGGGTTCGGGGTTGATTTTGTCAGCGGCAATAATTGCCGCAACCGGGTTATAGCCTGCTTTCACCATATAATCTATACCGTTCAAATCCGCTTTGTACTCATATTTTTTAGAGTTGAAACTCATCGCAGCTATTTTAACAAACCCGTCGTACGCTTCCATTGAGTGGGAAAGTTCGTGCGAGATGATATATGCCCACTCGTCGTCATTATCAAGATACGGCAGCAGTCCGGTATAAATTCTCACTGTTTTTGAGTAAGGGTCCGAGTAAGCGTTTATAGTTTTGTTTCCGGGAATTACAAAAATCGGCGCTCTTCGCAAATTATTGTCTTTCATAATTTTGTACCCGATTTCGTGCGCTTTTTTAATTTCTTTGTCCACTTTGCTGCTGGCTTCAATATTTATTGAATAACCCGCCGCAAATACATTTGTACCGATAAGCATAACTGCCAGTAAAATTAATAACTTTTTCATAGCATCCCCCTTTTATTTAAGTTTATAGCAATGTTTCCTTCAAGTCAACAGGATGTAAAATTTTTATAAAGTCATTTATTTATGTTATGATGTAGCTAAAGGGTTGAAAGGTTGAATAGTTTAAAAACCGTTAAGCGCGTTCAACAAAACAAGCAAAGGAGTGACGAAGTGAATAGGTTCATCTAAGAAAAATTAAATAACAATAAAACCTTCCATCAGAACATCATGCTGAGCGACCGTCACGTCATCCTGAACTTGTTTCAGGATCTGGTACATGACAAATCACACTATCTTTTCAATTTTATTTCAGTATCTGTACGGGGAAGAAAACTTTACAGAAATTGTATATTTTTATCGGTGGCCAGATCCTGAAACAAGTTCAGGATGACAGGATGGTTGTTTCTTGTTAGCAAAAAAGTTGAAAGGTTGAAAAGTTGAAGGGTTTACAAAGCGAACAGGCGAAGAATGAGCCTTGTGAGCCTGTATCCCGAGTGGAACGAGGGTGAAAGGTTTAAAAACTGTTAAGCATGTTCAACAAAACAAGCAAAACAGACAGGTAGCAACTGCCGGAAGCCGGTCAGAGGTAAAATATAAAAATTAAAGCTAAAACCATAAAAAGGCGGAAGACACTAACATTGACTTGAAAGGGCATAAAAAAAATGTGCGGGATAGTAGGATACGTAGGATATAAACCGGTTGTTGATATTTTAATCGACGGCCTGGAACAGCTTGAATACAGAGGTTACGACTCATCAGGAATTGCCGTAAAATTTGACGCTGACCTGAAAGTTTATAAAGCTGAAGGAAAATTGCAGAATTTGAAAGATGTGTTGAAACAGCATTCAAAAGAGATTTCTGCCGCTAAAACCGGAATAGGACACATCCGGTGGGCAACGCACGGCGCTCCGACAGTTCTGAACGCACACCCGCATACCTGCAGCTGCGGAAATCTGGTAATTGTACATAACGGGATTATTGAGAATTTCAAAGAGCTGCGGGAGAAGCTTACAAAACAAGGCTGTGTCTTTAAAACCCAGACAGATACCGAAATTGCCGCGCACCTTATTGCTTCAATTTATGCGCGGGTAAAAGATTTGACTGAGGCGGTAAGGCTTGCAATAAAAGAGCTAGATGGGGCTTTTGCTCTGTGCGTTATGCACAATGATTACAAAGATACGCTGGTGGTTACCAAACGCAATGCGCCTCTGCTTGTCGGAATAGGCGAGGATGAATTTTTCGTGGCGTCTGATGTTCCGGCTGTCATTAAGCACACTAAAAAAGCAATGTATCTTAATGATAACCAGATTGCGGCTTTAACTCCAAAATCAATGCAGCTTATTGATGAAAACGGGAATGTTCTTGAGCCGAAAATCGAAGTGCTCCCGTGGGAGCCGGTGGCGCTCAGCAAAATGGGTTACAAACATTTTATGCTCAAAGAAATTAATGAGCAGCCGGATGTTATCAGGAATATTCTTTTCGGAAAACTCCATACGCCTTTGGAGCCTATTGTTTTAGATGAAGTTAAGCTGGACAGGAAAACGCTTAAAGATTTGAACAGAATTCAGATTATTGCGTGCGGAACCTCGCTTCACGCGGCAATGGCGGGTAAGTATCTGATTGAAAGCTTCTGTGATATTGCGGTGGATGTTGAGGCATCGAGCGAATATATTTACAGAAAAACGGTTACGGACTCAAAGACCCTCGTAATCGGGGTTTCGCAGTCCGGCGAAACAGCGGATACTATTACGGCGGTAAAACAGTCTAAGGCAAAAGGTTCGCATATTTTGATTATCACAAACCGCCCCGACTCCGCAATGGCAAGGGAAGCGGACAGCTTAATCCCAGTTAACGCCGGTATTGAAGTTTCGGTTGCGGCAACAAAGTCTTACCTTGCCCAGCTGATTTCGTTCTACCTGCTTGCTTTTTATATGGCTGAAATTAAAGGCTCAACGGACAAAGCGCTTCTCCAATCAATGAAAACAGAGTTAATGCTTCTGCCGCAGAAAATTGAACAAATACTTGCTTCTGCGGATAAGATTAAAGAGTGTGCGAAATTATATTCCAATACAAGAGATTTTATTTACATCGCGCGGGGAATTAACCTTGCAACTGCTCTGGAAGGCGCTTTGAAGCTTAAAGAAATCAGTTATATTAACGCGACCGGTTACGCGGCAGGCGAGCTTAAACACGGCCCGATTGCAATGCTGGATGAAACCATGCCTGTTCTTTCGATTTTAATAAAAGGCTGCGTTTATGAGAAACTTCTTTCTAACAGTGAGGAGGCAAAGGCCCGTAACGCAAGAATGATTGCGCTTACCAACTCTAAGGATGAAAAGCTGAACGATTTATTTGATTTTATAATCCGTATACCTGAAATTCAGGAGATATTTTCGCCTGTTGTGGCGATAGTTCCGCTGCAGCTGCTGGCTTATTACATAGCGGAATTTCTCGGCAAAGACGTTGACCAGCCGCGTAACCTTGCCAAATCCGTTACGGTGGAATGATTAAGTGAATAAGATTGGCAAAATCACACCATAACCATCACGTCATCCTGAACTTGTTTTGGATTATAAGCGGAGCTTTTGGCTTGTCGCTCGCTGCAAACGCTCAAGTAAACTTGGCGTTATGCTCGCTCCTCGCCGCCGGCAGCTCGCAAAAACGTGGTTTTGCGAGCTAAGGGCGTTTCACGCCCGCCGAAATCCGCTATTTCAGAATCTCTTTGTTAATATTAAATTCTTTATTTCATAGAGATGCTGAAACGAGTTCAGCATGACAGGATGAGGGCTGTTAGCTCTAACCGCCCCCTCACCTGAATTTCTAAACTCACACGTTCGTTAAGAAATTCATCCTCTCCCGTATGGAGAGGAGCAGGCATGGTCAATGCCTCTATTATACCGATTACGGTTAAAGTTATCAATACTTCCGCCAGAGGCGGCCCCCCTTCGGAATTTACTCTGTAAATTCCGGTTCCCCCTCAAGGGGGGAACAAATCTTTTGAGTTGGCGTGTCATTGCGAGCGACCAACGGGAGCGCGGCAATCCAGTCAAGACTGTTGATTTTCCGGATTGCTTCGTTGCTTGCTGCGCCTCGCAATGACGAACTAACGCGGCAGGCTCAGCCTTCTCTGCCGGTGTGTATGCTTTTTTCATCCTTAACCTCCTTTTTTACGTATTAATTATACATAAAATATGTAATAATAAACCGTATATTTAACAAAAATTTACGTATAGTCTGTATGTATGAAAGAAGAAATATATAAATTAACAGGCAGAAATATCCGCAGGGCAAGACTTGCTCTGGACTGGACGCAGCAGGAGCTTGCGGACAAAATCGGTAAAAGCTTAAATTTTACGGGCAAAATTGAAATCGGTTTTTCAAAGCCATCGCTTGATACGCTGATTGATATTGCCGTTGCACTGAATGTGCCGCTTAAAAATCTTTTCGATTTTAAACAGAAGAATTAGTGATATAATGAATTTATGATTGTTTCGGAAATTATTGAAATCGAAAGGGTTCACGATAACCTCGAAATAGAAAATATACTGCGCGAACGCGGTATTGACCCTGTGCGCTGGGCGGTTACGGGGGTTTGCGGGGATAAGTTTGAAGTTAGTGTTTCTTACCTTGCGTACTCCCTCTCATGACCATTAAGAAATTCTTCCTCTCCCGTATGGAGAGGAGCAGGCTGAGCCTGCACGACAAACAAGGCGAGCTATGCGAGCCGTAGTTTGACGGGTCAGGCATAGCGTGGCACCCAAAACACTGTGTTCTACCCGAAATTTATTCAACCTTTCACCCTCGTTCCACTCGGGATACAGGCTCACAAGGCTCATTCTTCGCCTGTTCGCTTTGTAAACCCTTCAACCATGCCGGTCTCTCATTATGCCAAATACTTCTGCACGGTTTCAGTATTGAAAACCTCAATGCTGTCTCCTGAATGTATGAAAACCATACATGAAATTATAGATTTCAGGGTTTCAAAGTCAGAAAGTGACATTTTGTTGCGCAAATCTTCCATGTTGTTGGCAAGAAATTCCATAATAATAGTTTTGTCATTAAACACAAGCCCGGAAAAATATTCAAAAGACTCTTTTGTCTTAATGCCTTCAAGATAAATTACGTCAGGCGATTGGAATTCAATAAACCGCGCTGCTTTATCCATATTAAACCCGATATTTTCATTCAGTTCGCACTGGTTAACATTAGCAAGGTTATATTTTGTAATGCTTTCCAGTGTCATAATATTCCTGTTTCCCTGCGCCGCCTCAATGAGCAGAGAATAGATTATGTGGGTTTTTCCGCTCAACGGCGAACCGCAGACAAGAATTATGCCGGGCTTTGAAAGCGCATTACGGATTATCGAAAGATTTTGTTCGTTTCTGATAATTTCGTTTAAAGCCTGCGGCGGCTTGTATATTTTCAGAAAAACCCTCTCGCCCATAATGGTCGGGAATGTAGAAATACTTGTTACGACCGCAATATCATCCACTTTAAAGCTCAATTTCCCTAACTGCGGAACTTCGGAAACCGCAGGGTCAAGTTCGGCGAGAGTTTTCAGCTTAGCCGTGAATGAGGCTGCGAGTACAAGCGGAATATTGCCTTTATTCATTGTTTCGCCGTGTTTTTTGAAGTTAACCTCAAGTCCGCTGTCTTCACGCTGGAAAATAACCTCGTGAACATCTTCAAGAATTGCCTGTTTTAGAATTGCGCGGATAATTTTCTGTATATGGCTGTCGCTCAAATCTTCACTGTGAAGCTCTTCCCGCCAGTCATAGCCCTCTTCGCCGCCGGTGAAAATTTTATCAACAATGATGTCAGGCTTGTAGTATTCGTTAATTTTATTCATAATGCTTGACTGGGAAGAAATTACAGGCTCAATCGAACATCCGGCGGTTTCAATAATCTTGTCTATCGCAAACAAATCCAGCGGGTCAGCCATCGCAACAGTCAAAGTATTTTCTATCTTAAACAGCGGTATAATCCGGTATTTTACGGCATCGGAAAAGTTCACCATACGCAGGCAGTTTTTATCAAGAGTGTAATCCTCAAGGTTAACATAAGGGATATGAAGTTTCGCCTCCAGAAATTTCAAGATGGCTTCTTCCGTTAAAACCCCTGAATTAATAAGCGCCTGTCCGATATTAATATTCCGGGCATCTGCAATCTCCTGCGCCTGTTCAAGCGTTTCGTACTGAACAAGCCCTGCGCGAACCATGTCATATTTAAGTTTTTCTAAAGTCTTATTTGTGACTACTGCTTCCATATTTTCTTTATACCCTTTCAAGTTGGTTTTAATATGGTTGAAAAGTTGAATGGTTGAATGGTTTACCCTCCCCTTGAGGGAGGGTCGAAATTTGCTTTGGCAAATTTCGGGGTGGGGTCTCATACCGATATGAGAGTTTTATTGTTTTTTGATTTTTCTTAGATGAATTTATTCACTTATTCACTCCTGTGCTTTTTTTGTTGAACGCGCTTAACGGTTTTTAAACCCTTCAACTTTTCAACCCTTCAAATACTTGTCTACCCGTCTTACCACGTCGTCAAGGTCAAAAGGTTTTGTGATGTATTCATCTGCGCCGGTTTCTTCGCCGATAAGCTTGTCTTCCTCCTGAGAACGCGCCGTAACCATTAAAATCGGAATATTTTTGTACTTGTTATCGTATTTTAACAGACGGCTTATCTTATAGCCGTTAATCTTCGGCATCATAACATCAAGGATAATTAAATCAGGTTCAATTTCTTTGGCAAATCTTAAGCCGTCTTCACCGTTATACGCACAGCAGCAGCTGTAATCCGCCGCCTCAAGCACAAACTTCAAACTTTCCACTATATCCTGTTCATCGTCAACAATTAAAATATTTTTCATTTTATACCTGCCGTTAATATTATAGCATATTAATTATCTTCTTCTATTACTTAACATTTTGTAAGAATTACAAGTATTACCGGCAAATTTTATTTTTACAGTTTTTACAGTAATGACAGAGAAGGACAAAATTTATGGTAGACATCAGACCGATAACAAGATTAACAAATGGTTTTAGTCTATTAGGCGCCCAAAAGCGGCCGCCTGACGCCAGAACAGCCGAAGAACTGCGGCAAACATTTCAGGCTTATGCTCAAAAAATACCTGAAGTTAAGGCATTTCTGCCTGAGCTGGAGAACTTGAACCCCAAACATTATGGAATAGTAGCCGATGTTATAGAATTATCAAAAGCAGCTCCCTTGCTGTCGTTAAAAATCAATTTTTTCGTTAAAGATAAAGCAGGAAAGACTTTTTTGTCATTTCTTTTAGAACAAATGGGATGGGCTTCAAAAAATAATCCGTCAGCCGTAGATTTTGCCGGCGAAGTAATTAACAATACTGACATTTTGACATCCAAATACTTTCTGGTGAAGTTTTCAAACGCTTTTAAAATTAAAGAACTCGGCAAACACTTTGAAGCGGCTAAACCAATGGTTTCTGACATAGCGGAAAGCGCTTTAGGCGGCGATTACGCTATGAACTTTTCAAAACGGGATAATTTTGTAGGCAGTCTGGGAGTTCTGACGTCCAAATCAGCAAAACTCGACAAAGTTTCTCTTTTAAAAACTTTGTCTGATAAGATAGACAGCATTGCTTCCAACAGCGAATATGCTGTAAGCATTGATGAATTTGTTACAAGTGAAGTTCCTGTTTCAAAAATAAAGGACAATCTTGAAACTCTGGTGCAGGCAGCTCAACTTGCAGAAAGTCGTGGGGTAATTATAGACCCCGTTAAATTTGTATTAAATAACACAAATTTACGCTAAAGCTGCAGTTCTTGCGGCAGCCGGAATTACAAAGCAAAATTTTGAACCTGTTTGCCGGCTTTCACACCAGATTACACCGTCATGAGCCTCTATAAGCTGCTTTGCGATAGGAAGCCCCAATCCCGAACCGCCGGCTTTTCTTGACAGAGAGTTCTCAATCTGGGCAAATTTATCAAACGCTTGTAAAAAATCTTTTTCGGCAAGTCCTATGCCTTCGTCTTCCACCGTTACCAGAATGTATTCCCCGTGAAGCCTTTCCGTACTTTGCGCAAAGCATTCCGGCGCATGAATATCTTCTGCGTTTATTAAAGAAGATTTTACGGTTATAGTTTTGCCCTCCGGCGTAAATTTAACCGCATTTGACACAAGATTTGTTAAAGCCTGCTCCAGACGCTGTGAATCAGCGCAGATATAAGGTAGGTTTTCTGTTTCGTCTGCCGTCAGGTTGAGGTTTTTGGCTTTTGCAATACCGCCGAAAGTCGATTTTACATATTCAATGACGGAATGAATATTCATCTGTTTAAATTGAAAATCCATCTTACCCGCTTCTATTTTGGACAAATCCAGCAGGTCGTTGATAATTCCGCCAAGCCTGTGTACGTTGCGCTGCGCCATTGTAATGAATTTATCCGCAGACGGTTCGAGTTTTCCGCACTTCCCGCCCAGCAAAATGTCAAGCGAGTTTTTAATTGACGTCAGAGGGGTTCTTAATTCGTGCGAAACAATTGAGATAAAATCCGATTTTAAACGTTCCAGTTTCTCCAGTTTTGAATTTGTTTCAATAATTTCCTGATACAAAGCCGCGCTTTTCAGCGGAAGTGAAACCTGCTGCACAATAGTTTGAAAACAAGCAGTATCTTCGGCGGTAAAGGGAGTTTCTTTAAAAATTTCAATACAGCCGTAGAGATTATCGCCCAGACTTATCGGCGCAAACAAGCTGTCTTGCTGCAGAAGACTAAACGTAAACTTATTTGCCGGATGTTTAACGTATTTTACCGCTTTAAGACTGTCAACATCCAGGTCCGAATTTTCAAATTTGGATTTGTAATTAAGCGCCATACGCATTTTCAGAGAGCTGACCAATTCTTCCGACAAATCATAAAGTGAGTTCAGAAGCAGAACCGGCTCCTCAAAAAACGACAGCGTGCAAGCAAGCGAAAAACTTAACGACTTATCCAGACCTTCAATCATATATTGAATTAATTTATTTTTATCCAGTGTTCCGGCAAACCGCGAGCTTGTATCATAAAGTACATTCAGTCTGTACAGGCTGTCCGCCAGATTTTTATTTGTATCGGACAAAGCGTTAAGAGCATTTTTCACGCGCAGACTGACATTTACGGAAGAAATAACCCAATCCGCAGTCATATTTTCCGTTAAAAAAGCGCTTATAAATTTTTCGGTTTCTTTATCAAAGTTATCCCCGAGCAGGATTATAACGGCATTTTTTGATTTAAGTTTCTTACACAAAGATTTTACGTCCGGCAGCGCAGAATCAACAATAACAACATCCGTAACAAGTTCTCCGATAATTTTTTCATCGGTATAAGCGAAAAACTCATACGCGCCGCTGCTAAAAACAGCGCGGTATTCACTAATTTTATCTTCCCTGTCCGATATGAACAAAATCTTAATCATATACAACATGTTAGCAAAAATTACGGATTAGGCAATTTTTTAACAATGCAAAATTGAAAATGCCTCTCCATACGGGAGAGGAAGAATTTCTTAATGAACACAGCGTGTGAATTTAGAAATTCAGGTGAGGGGGCGCAGAGCTTGCCTTGTTTGTCGTGCAGCATGCCCCCTCACTCCAAACACTAAGCTCAACCTGCGGTTTCGCTTAGTGTTTGTACTCTCTCCCGCAGGGAGAGAGTACTTTCCTACCGTTACATCCATCTATACCTCCCGGTCTCTCACATAATATAAAAGACCAGATTAATGAGAAAGTCTGCAATGAGCATGTAAATTGTTGACAGGATTGCCGCCTGAGTGGTGGAAATACCGACTTCTTTTGCGCCGCCTTTGGTTCGGTATCCCTGAGTTGCACATACCAGCGCGATGAGTATTCCGAAAACGGACGCCTTCAAAATACTTATGTAAATATCGCGCGTTGAAATCCACGCCCAGACAGAAGCCATATATCTTGCCGGATGCAAATCAATAGTCATCTGCGATATAACAAGTCCGCCCCAAATTCCAATTACTTCCGCCAGTATTACCGCCATCGGAACGGTTATTGCCGCCGCTATAATTCTCGGCGTAAAATAATACCCAACAGGGTCAATTTTAAGCGTTTTTATGGCGTCTACCTGTTCTGTTACCTGCATGTTAGCTATTTCTGCGGAAATAGCCGTTCCGGCACGCGCTCCGATTGCAAGCGCAGCGAAACCCGGCGCTATTTCTCTAATCATTATGACAGCAATGGTTCCGCCGATGTAAGTGTCTGCGCCGGACATTAAAAACTGTTTTGAAACCTGAATTGCTATAACTGCCGCCGCTATAAATGCGATAATCAGCGAAATCGGTAAAGAATCATAACTTATTGCCGCTGCCTGCTCTATTACAGACTCGTACCGCAGCTGTTTTGAGAACAGGTATTTAAAGCTTTTGAATAAATTTTGGACACAAAGCCCTAAAAAATTAATCATATTTTTTGTTCGCCTCAAGTTAATGTTAGTGTACTTCGCCTTTTTGCGGTTTTACCTTTAGTTTTTATATTTTACCTTCAATCGGCTTCTGCCGGTTGTTACCTGTCTGTTCTGCTTGCTGTGCTGAACGGTTCATACTAGTTTCCAGTCACTAACCCCTAGTCTCTAAATATCGGCTTGTTTTGTTGAACGCGCTTGTCGGTTTTTAAACCTTTCAACCTTTCAACTAATCTTTGACTGGATTGCTTCGTCGCTTGCTATGCAAGCTCCTCGCAATGACGGTATCAATAAAAGTTTATACCCCTAAGCACCATTTTTTGTACTTTGGAACTTTTCCGCGAACAACATCAAAGTATATTTTTTGAAGTTCTTTTGTAATCTCTCCGATTTTTCCGCTGCCGGTTTTTCTGTTATCAATGCTTGTAACAGGCAGGATTTGCGCGCCTGTTCCGCAGTAGAAGGCTTCATCGGAAATATACAGTTCGGTTCTGGAAACCTGCCTTTCTTCTGTTTCAATTCCTAAAATATCACGTGCAATTTCAATAACGGTATTTCTTGTAACGCCTACCAGAATATTGTCTGTTTTGGTTGTGGTTATAAGTTTTCCGTCCTGTATAAGGAACAGGTTCATTGCGGAACCTTCCGTTACATAGCCCTGTTCGTCCAGAACAATTGCATCGTCATATCCGGCATAATGGGCGTCAGCCTTAATCAGCGCGGCGTTTGCATAACCGCCGGCAACTTTGGCGCGCGGAGGAATAGCATTGTCGCTGTTTCTTCTCCAGCTTGATACACAGACTTTTAAGCCTTCGGGAACGTCAATATAATGACCCATTTTGTTCGCTATAATCAAAAATCCGTCTTCATTATCCTGTAAGCCGGGACCTACTCTTTGCGTCTTTTTGTAAAGCGTCGGGCGCAGGTAAGCGTCTTCTTTGTAATTATTTTTTTTCAGTAATTTTTTTGTAATTTCACAGTATTCTTCTGTAGTGTATGGGCTTTCCATGTGCATTATGCGCGCGCTTTTTTGAATTCTTTCATAATGTTCGGGTGCGCGGAATGCATACAACTGCTTGTCTTCATCGTTCCAGTAAGCCCTAATCCCTTCAAATACGGATGTTCCGTACATAAAAGCATGCGTTCTGACAGGTATAACGGCTTTTCCCGCCTCTGTGTATTCACCGTTCATAAAGTAGTATTCTGTCATAATGTCCTCCTTATAAAATTAATTATATCATAAACTTCTTGCACAAGATGTTTTTTGGGTTACAATTGATAATAAAAAAGGGGATGGGTTATGGCTGAGAGACAGCAGGCGCAAGAGCAGGATAAAGTGAAAAGACGCTCAAATTTTGAGGCGGTCGAAAGTAATTTAACGCCGGAGCAGGTAAAACAGGAGGCGTCAAGATGCTTGAACTGCAAAAATCCCAAATGTATTGCGGGCTGTCCCGTGAATATTAATATTCCCGCGTTTATAACGGCTTTGAAGGAAGATAACCTTGAGAAAGCCGGCGAAATTATCCGCGAAACAAACATGCTTCCGTCTGTGTGCGGGCGTGTCTGCCCTCAGGAACGCCAGTGCGAAGGGAATTGCGTTCTGGGGATTAAGGGAAATGCTGTGGCAATCGGAGCTTTGGAAAGATACGCGGGCGACAACACGGACGTAAAAATCCCCAAAATTAAACCGTCAGGCAGGAAAGCCGCCGTTGTCGGCTCGGGCTGCGCCGGCATTGCGGCAGCGGCGGATTTAAGAAAAGCAGGCCATGAAGTGGTTGTTTTTGAGGCGCTTCACGAGCTTGGCGGGGTTTTGCGCTACGGAATACCGCCGTTCAGACTGCCAAGAACATTTCTGGATAAAGAGATTTCCAACCTTAAAAATATGGGGGTAAAATTTGAAACAAATGTGATTGTCGGGAAATCCGTTACACTGAAACAATTAAAAGAAGACGGGTTTGACGCGGTTTTTATCTGTTCCGGCGCAGGATTGCCAAAGATGCTTGGTATTGCGGGCGAGAACTTGAACGGAGTTTTTTCGGCAAACGAATTCTTAACCCGTGTTAACCTGATGAAAGCCGGACGGGATAAGGATTGCCCTACGCCTTTGAGAACCGGCAGGAAAGCCGCTGTATTCGGCGGCGGAAACGTTGCGATGGACGCGGCAAGAACAGCTGTCCGCATCGGCTTTGAGGAAGTTTATATAATTTACCGCCGCACCGGGCATGAACTTCCTGCGCGTCTTGAAGAAATCCGGCATGCCAAAGAAGAAGGCGTAATCTTTAAATTCCTTTATGCGCCAAAGAAAATTCCGGGCGAAAACGGCTATGTGAAAAGCGTTGAACTGGAAGTAATGGAGCTTGGCGAACCTGATGGCAGCGGACGGCAAAGACCCGTTGGAACGGGGAAAACCGAGATTATGGATGTTGATACCGTAATTGTTGCGCTGGGAACAGGACCAAACCCGCTTATCCAAAAATCCGCTCAGGCGGAAGGTCTGGAAATTATAACGGACAAACACGGTTATATTACGATTGATGCTGAAAAATGTTCAACTTCTCTTGACACGGTTTATGCCGGCGGCGATGTTGCCCCTGCCGGCGAGTCCAATGCAATCAGCGCAATGGGCGCAGGAAAAAAGGCGGCAAAGGCAATTAATGAGTTATTAAGTAAATAGACGGAGGCTTTAATGAAAAAATTAGTATTAATGATTTTTTTTATTTTGTTTACAACGCCGGTATTCGGGCTGGAATTGGATACTTCCGTTGACGAAGAAATCAGGAAGAATTACAATCCGTCTAAGCCGGAAGCTTTGCCCATGCTTCCGGCTGTGAACGCAACCGTTGATTATAGAGAAAATAGTAGTGTTACGGCAGGGAAAATTCCCGCAGGAACAAAGCTGCGTCTTACTTTGCGGAATGCTTTGACAAGCGGTGCGCCTGCCGGAAGAAGCGTAACATTTTATTCCGCTTCACCCGTTACTAAACGCGGCGTTACTATACCGGCACAGACAGTGTTTCAGGGCGTTGTTACAGACTCTCATCCGCCGCAGTTGGCCGGCAACGGAGGTCTGCTTGTTTTGAAAATTGACAGAATGCAGCTTAACGGAAGAACCTGTCCTGTAAACGCTTATGTTACAAAGGCTAACGGTAAAAAAGTGTTTCTGAATAATATTAAAGGCAAAAGGGGTTATCTTCGGGGGGTTGCCAAATCAACGCAGCCGGGCAGAACTTACTATCATAATACGGTAAACGCATCGCAAGAGCTTGCGGGTATTCCTCTTATCATGTTAATTTCGCCTCTGCCCGTGCTTACCGGAGTTGTTTTTCTGGGCTTAAATACGGCCGGTTCGCCGCTTTTCGGTTTGTTTTATAAAGGTGCGGAACTGGTAATACCGGCAGGCGCGCAGTTTGACGTGAAACTCATTGATGAACTCCGTTTATAGAGTTGAAAGGTTGAATAGTTGAAGGGTTGAATGGTTTACCCTTGAGGGCAGTGTTAACGTACTATTGATTTCTTACCCTGCATACTCTCTCCCGTATGGAGGGCATTGTTAACTTTGCATTGTTTCGTCATTGCGAGGAGGGCGTAAGCCCGACGCGGCAATCCAGTAAATTCAACGGTTTTGACTGGATTTTCCTCTCGCAAAACGATACTCAATCGT
>JAISCP010000081.1 GCA_031265495.1 Heliobacteriaceae bacterium
CGTCATTGCGAGGAGGGCGTAAGCCCGACGCGGCAATCCAGTAAATTCAACGTTTTTGACTGGATTGCTTCGTCCTCATTACATTCGTCCTCGCAATGACAAAGCAATAAAAAGTTAACACTCTCCCCGTAGGGAGAGAGCAAGCAATGTAAGAAACCCTTCAACCTTTCAACTAATTTTAGCTATACCTCCAGTCATCTATACCTCTAATTTCCTATTCACCTTCTCCCGTTTCGTCATTGCGAGGAGGGCGTTAGCCCGACGCGGCAATCCAGTAGTATAAACGGTTTTGACTGGATTGCTTCGTTGCTTGCTGCGCAAGCTCCTCGCAATGACGTTATCAATAAAACCCTCATCCGGCACTTTGTGCCACCTTCTCCCAGAGGGAGAAGGGCAGGCATAGCGTGGCACCCAAAACAATGTGCTCTACCCAAGATTTATTCAACCTTTCAACTCTATTTCCTATTAACTATTTACTAACCCCTATTCACCAATATATGTTATAATATTATTTATGAACGAGGATTTGAAACAGACATTGAAACTTCTTCCTTCCCTGCCCGGATGCTATCTTTATTACGACAAAGACGGGAATGTTATTTATGCGGGCAAAGCTAAGAGTTTGAAAAAACGGGTTATGAGCTACTTCAACAGGAAACACGATACCGTTAAGCTTCAGGTGCTCGTGCCTCAAATCGAAAAACTTGAATATATAATAACAAACACCGAAGTTGAAGCGTTTATTCTCGAAAGCCATTTAATCAAAAAATATAAGCCCAAATACAATATTCTGCTTAAAGATGACAAAAAATACCCGTATTTTTTAATAACGGATGAGGATTTTCCGGCAATTACGGTTGTGCGCAAGAAAAATGTTAACCCTGAAAAAGGCAGGTATTACGGGCCTTACACTGACGCGCGGGCTATGTATGCAACACTTGATTTTTTGAAGAGAATTTTTCCGCTGAAACAGTGCAAAAAACTAAACCCCCAGTTCAAAACCCGTCCATGTCTTTATTACCAGATAGGACGCTGCCTTGCGCCATGTCAGGGAATGGTATCCGTTGAAGAATATAAATCCGTCGTTGCACAGGCGGAACTGTTTCTTTCCGGCAAACAATCCGAACTAATGAAGCAGATTATGGAACAAATTCAGCTATATTCGGATTCCCAGCAGTATGAAAAAGCCGCAAAGCTGCGCGACAGCTATTTAGACCTTAAAAAAACACTTGAAAAACAAAAAGTCGTCTATGAAAATACTAAATTGAATGAAGATATAATTTCACTTCTTGCAGATGACGGAATTTTCGCAATTGTAATTTTAATGGTGAGAGAAGGACGGCTAATCGACAAAAGAGAATTTATTTATGAGGTTGAAGAAAGGGACAGAGCGGAGTTTTTCGCGGTTTTCTTCAAGGAATATTACAGTACTCTGGCGCTTGAGTTTCCTGATAAAATTATTTCCGGCGAACTTGAAGCAGTCGGAGAAAAAGCTCTTTACGAAGAATGGCTGCAAATTCTGGCGCAGAAAAAAATTAAAATAAGTTACGGTAAATCTGCACAGGGCAAGGAGCTGCAAATGCTTGCGGATAAGAATGCAAAAGTTGCTCTGGACAATGCAAAATTGAAGAAAATGGCAAAAATACGGGATGATTTCAATGAAATCGGCGCTTATTTGGCGGAAAAATTAAAACTCAAAAACTTTCCGCATCGTATTGAATGCTATGATATTTCCCATATACAAGGTACAAACACAGTTGCATCGATGGTTGTGTTTATTAACGGATTTAAGAAAAAGACAGAGTATAAAAAATTTAAGGTTTATACAACCGAAGGCAAGCCGGACGATTTTTTATCAATGAAAGAAGTTCTTTCGCGCCGTTTGGAAAGGCTTAATGAAAAAGGCTGGGATAAGCCTGATTTGGTTATTATTGACGGCGGCAAGGGGCAGCTGTCCTGCGTCATGCAGATTTTTAAAGAACTGGGTATTAAAGGGATTGATGTTGTAAGCCTTGCCAAGAAAAACGAGGAAGTATTTTTGCCTGAAAAATCAAAACCTGTAATTCTGCCGAGAAATTCCGGCGCGCTTTTTCTGTTCCAGCGAATTCGTGATGAAGCGCATCGGTTTGCTATAACTTACCACAAGCAGCTGCGCTCAAAAGCCATGACAAAAAGCGATTAAGAGGTATAGAGGGCCGGAGGGATAGCTAAATCAGTGAATAGCGCTTAGTAAATAGTGAATAGGTGAAATAGGGAAGAGGAAACAGGGAAGAGGAGCTCGCGTCATTCTGAGCATCACCCTGTCTGCTGAACGACCGGGATGGGCTCCGGTGTTTCAGCATCTGTACATGGCAAAGGCACACCATAACCTCCCTGTCATCCTGAATTTATTTCAGGATCTGGCCGCCGATAAAAATATACAATCTCTGTAAGGTTTTCTTCAAAGATGGACAGATGCCGAAACAAAATTGAGAAGATAGTGCGATTTGCCATGTGCCAGATCCTGAAACGAGTTCAGGATGACGCAGAGGCTGTTCCCCCTTTCCTGTTTACTGTTAACTAATTTAGCTATAACTTTTGGAATATCATTACGTATTCGTGTTTGAATATATAAAACCCGCCGGCAAGCGCACGGTAACGCCATAAATTCGCTGTTTTGCCTTTTGCGCGTTCGTTGCCCTGCATATCTTTGATTATTATGGCTTTTGTGATGAAGCCTAATTCATTCATCTTCTGCATGCAGCCGAAGCCCAGCGGAATATGCTGCGAATTCGCGTATTTGTCCCCGATAATTAACGCGGCATAGCGGCCTTTTTCGAGCATATCATAACCGTTTTTTGCAACTTTGCCGAATAATTCGTAAAACTCCTCTGTGGAGGAACAGTTGGAAAGATCCTCTTTTTTATCGGAGAATTTAATTATATCGTCATAAGGCGGGTGAAGAATAAGCAATTTAGCTTTTTTTTCTCCCATAATTTCCAATCGGGCGGTAATTTTCTCTCTTACGGCTTCTCCTGCCGAATCCGCACAGATTATGTTAACATCCGTTACAAGCTGTTTTGCGCTGAATTTAGCGCTGACAGCTTCGGCTAATTCAGCTTTCAGCTCAACTCCTATACAACGCCGTTCCATATTTACGGCTTCAATCCCCGAAGTTCCGGAGCCGAAAAACATGTCAAGCACAACATCGCCTTTTCGGGTAAATCTTTCGTATAACTGCCGGGCAATCTGCGGGATGAAATTCCCGTGATATTCGTTGGAATGCCCGCCTTCTTTAAGGCGTGAAGGAAACTCCCACAGTGTGTCGGTTTTTACGTGCCCGTAATCCCGCCATGAGTTTAAATCTATATCGTTATATTTAACTGTCTTAGGCGGTTTTACAATCTGTAAATCCGCTTTCTTAACCGGTTTTAGTTTGGTATTGGTTTTTAGTCCAGCCACTTGCGCTCCCTGATTTTAAAATTAACCGCTCAATTATCATATAGAAATGTTTCAAATTTGTAATCATTTATTTAGAGTAATTTATATTTAAGTTAAACTGAGAGAGTGGCAAGAGTTAAACAACTATCAAAACATTTGATTAATCAAATTGCTGCCGGCGAGGTGATTGAGCGGCCGGCTTCGGTTGTGAAAGAACTTGCGGAAAACTCAATTGACGCGGGCGCAAAACGGATTAGCGTTGAAGTTTCCAACGAATGCCGCGATATACGCGTTGCGGACAACGGCGGCGGAATTCACCCTGATGATATAGTTTTGGCGTTTTCAAAACACGCGACAAGCAAAATTGAAACAGATGAAGATTTATTTGCTATTGGTACGCTGGGGTTTCGCGGAGAAGCGCTTTCAAGCATAATCTCAATCGCGAAAGTTGTTTGTACAACCCGTACGGCTGAATTTGAAACGGGAACCAGAGTCAAATGCGAAAATTCCGAAGTTGTTAAAACCCGGACAGGCTGCGCGGTCGGGACGATTATGGAAGTTAAGGATTTGTTTTATAATCTTCCGGCGCGCCTGAAGTTTCTGAAAAACCCGAACACGGAATTCGCATATATTCAGGAGTTAATCCAGTCGCTGGCGCTCTCACACCCGGATGTTTCGTTTGAGTTGAAGAAAAACGGCAAAACAATCTTGAAAACAGCAGGTAACGAATTAACTTCCGCAGGGCTTTTGCAGGTAATTAAGGAGATTTATTCGCAGGAAACAGCCGGTAATTTAAAAGAAGTTTTGAAGACCGACAAAATCTCCGGCTTCAAAATCAGCGGATATGTAAGCACGCCGGATTATACGCGTTCAAGCAAAAAAAGTTACCATATATATATAAATTCGCGCACCGTGAAATGTCCTGTTTTCCAAAAAGCAATTGATACCGCTTACAAAAACCTTATTGCGGGCGGCAAATACCCGTTTGTTGTCCTGAACCTTGAAATTGCGCCGGGCGAAGTAGACGTTAATGTTCACCCGTCAAAAAAGGAAGTCCGGTATAAAAACACAAATCAGATTTTCAATTTTATTTTTACCTCTGTTCAGGGCGGACTGGAGAATTATGTTGAACATCCCCCCTCAAACTCCGGTGCGGCAACAGCCCCCCCGCCTGCGTCAGCTCCAACGGAAAATGTTTTGAATTTTGCGCCGCCGGGAGTTTTTTATGATAAAAAAGAGGACACTATGTATGTGAGCGACATGGAGAAGGTCAGCGCAAGCGTGCCGCAGGCGTTCTCCGCGCAGGAAAAGATTTTTGAGGCGCCGCCGCAGGCGGCGCCCGGAGAAAACATCGTTGGGCAGTACAAAAATACCTATATTTTAATCGAAAAGGAAGACGGGTTGGAAATTGTTGACCAGCACATCGCCGAAGAACGTTATATTTATGAAAAATTAAAGAACGAAAAGGAACCTGTTTCCCAGCTTTTGTTTGTATCTGATGTCGTAGAGGTTTCCGGCTCTGAGGCTGAATTAATTAAAGAAAATATTGATAAATTTGAAAAATTCGGTTACGGGATTGATTTTTTAAAGGACAATGAGTTAATTTTCAGGAAGGTTCCGCAGCTGATTGCGAACGCCAATCCGAAAGATATTTTGGCGGATATTCTCGGGAACATTGACGGCGGCATTGAGGCGTCACAGAGCGGGGGAGGGCTTGAGGAAAAAATCCTTATTACGACCGCTTGCAAGGCGTCTGTAAAAGCAGGCCAAAAGCTTTCCACGTGGCAGATGCAGGAGATTATCAAAAAATGGCGTACAACCAAAATGCCTTACACATGCCCGCATGGCCGTCCGATTACCAAAACAATTCCGCATAAAGAGATTGCGGCGTTTTTCCAGCGCCAGAGCTGAACCAAGTTCAGGATGACAGGTCGGTTGTTTCCATACCTCAATCCCTCCGGCCGCGTCATTGCAGCGCGTAAGCCCGACGCGGCAATCCAGAAATTCAACGCTTTTGACTGGATTGCTTCGTCGCTTGCCGTGCAAGCTCCTCGCAATGACGTTATCAATAAAACCCTCCATTAGAGACTATGGGTTAGAGACTAGAAACTAGTGCCTGTTCGCTTTGTAAACCCTTCAACTCTATTTCCTATTCACTAACCCCTATTTACTAAGAAACTATTTAACATGTACATTGATTATGGTTATATTTCATGATAGACTTTAGTCGGAGAATTTATCATGATAATAATAATGGAGCGCGGCTCAACCCCCGAAAACAGACAAAAAGTTATTGATTTACTGGAACAAAACGGATTTAATACCCGTATTAACGTTGGTGATATTTACACGGTAATTGAAGCGTTTGGTGATAAAACAACCGTTACGCCGGGCAGAGTAGCCGCGTTAGAAGGCGTCAGGGAAGTTAAAATTATTCGTGAACCCTTCAGGCTGGCTTCGCGCGACAGAAAAGAAGAAGATACAGTCATTGAGTTCCCGAACGGCGTAAAAATCGGCGGCAATAATAAACCGGTATCAATCGTAGGACCATGCTCCATTGAAGAAGATTATGAAGGTTTGCTCAAAGTCGCGGCCGCAGCAAAAGAAACGGGCTGTGAATTCCTGCGCGGAGGCGCCTTCAAGCCGAGAACTTCTCCCTATGATTTTCAGGGGCACGAAGAAAAAGCTCTCAAATACATGAAAAAAGCAGGAGAAGAAACAGGGCTTTTGACTGTTACCGAGGTAATGGATGCAAGCGATTTGCCTTTGATTTGCGATTACGTGGATGTTGTTCAGATAGGCGCAAGGAACGTTCAGAATTTCAAACTGTTAAAGGCTGTGGGCAAGCGCAGCGTTCCGGTAATCCTTAAACGCGGGTTATGCAGTACAATACGGGAATTTTTGCTTGCAGCGGAACACATTATGTATCAGGGGAACCCGAACGTAATCCTGTGTGAACGAGGAATAAGAAGTTTTGATGACAAATATACGCGCAATGTTATGGATATTGCGTCTATTCCCGTGATTAAAAAGTATTCGCATCTGCCGATAATAGTTGACCCGAGTCATGGCACCGGCCAGCGTTACCTGGTGGAACCTATGGCAAAAGCCGGCATAATTGTGGGCGCTGACGGGGTTATGATGGAGGTTCATCATGATCCTGAGAACGCGTCTTCTGACGGAAAACAAAGCCTGCCTGTTCCTATGTTTAAAGATGTAATGAAACGCTTAAACACTTTGACCGAGCGTCTTCACTACGAAAAAACATGCCTGTCCGCAAACGTGAGCTAGAGGTTGAAGGGATAGCTAAAATTAGTTGAAAGGTTGAAGGGTTGAATAGTTGAAAGGCTGAGTTACCTTCCCCTTGAGGAGAGTGTTTATTTTGCATTGCTCTGTCATTGCGAGCGCAGCAGCACTCTGCCGAACAAAATGATTGCGGATTCCGGCGGGCGTGAAACGCCCATAGTGAGCAAAACCACGCTTTTGCGAACTGCCGGTAATCCAAGACAAAGTATCGTTTTGTGAGAGGAAAATCCAGTCAAAACGTTGAATTTACTGGATTGCCGCGTCGGGCTGACGCCCTCCTCGCAATGACGAAACAATGTAAAATGAACACGGCCCCCCTAGGGCGAATTAGCTGCCTTTGATTTCTCAATTGGCTTCTTTGATAAACTGTTCGACCCAGCGGACTAAATGTGCAGGCTCATAAGGTTTTGGCATATAAAGGTCTGCGCCCGCGCTTAAAATAAGCTCCTTGTCATGCAATATTGAAGTCATAATTATCTTTGTATCAGGGAAATTTGAACGGACTGTTCCCATAAGTTCAATCCCCTTGAGCGTTTCAATATCTCCGGCATCAATAATGATTACCGCCGGCGTTTTCCGGCTGTCTGCCAAAACCTCATAACCCTGAAGACTTAAGACTGTTTTCAATAAGACAGATAATGCCTCATCATTTTCAATAATCAGCACTTTATTGTTGAATTTGTTTTCTATAACGGAGTCCTGTGCGCTTATGTGCGGACGTTCAATCATATAACTTGATTTGACGGGATTTTCCGCAAGACTGCGGGTTCGCATAAGCGCGCTCATCAACTGCGCTGCGTCCCCGTAGTGAATAAATTCGTTATTTACAACGCCTATTGTTGTGTGGACGAAGTTTGAGCGGCGTCCTGCGAAGTCGTCCCCCTGCATAAGCACAAATCCGCGTTTGTTGTCCTGAGTGCAGTAGAATTTGGAAACAACCGAATCAAATGCAAATGTTAAGTAATTAGCAATTTTTTCAGCTCTGAGGTTATCTGTTATAACCAGAAATTCATTGTCCGAAAGTCCGCCCAAATAGTCATTTTCACTGAGTCCCGAGCGGATTATTGCGGTGTATGTCTGGAGCAGTTTATCCGACGCCAGTTCCGTGTAGGCTTCTTTGTAACTTTGAAAGTTTTCAATACTTATCAGGAGGCATGCCCAGTCAGTATTCTGAGAGACAATTCTTTTCAGCGCGCGTACAGAATAATTTTTATTCGGCAGCAACCTTTTGTAATCCAGATTAGATTCGTATTCACGGCGTAAATGCGCTTTCATTCGCATGACAAATTCTTCGGGATTAACGGGTTCCGAAATAAAATCGTCAGCTCCGCTTTCAAGGGTTTGTAATTTGTCGTCAAGTTCGGACGACTTTGACAGCCCGACAATTATCGGGCGCATGTTATAGGTTAAAGCGCGGATTTTGCGGCAGTCTTCGGGAAGGCTCACCGCTGCGCTGTCAGAGATAATTATCAAATCAGGTTCTTTATCCTGAATTGTTTTCATTGCCGCAATCAGGCTTTTGGCGATTACAACCGAATTAGCGCCGCTTTCGAGAAGCTTCCTGTATTTTGCCGGAAGCTCATGGCGTTTATCAATAATAAGCGTTACTGATTGCATTGCATCCTCGTTTCAATATTGCTTACGGGCAGGCAGACTTCAAAAGTTGTTGTATTGTCGCATGACGCGACCGAGATTTCTCCGTTCATTTTTTCCACAATGTTTTTGGTAATATAAAGTCCGAGTCCGCTGCCTTGTGTTCTGCGCGTAAGGGGGTTGTCAAGGCGCGAGAACTTTGTAAAAATCTTTTCATAATCTTCAGGTTCAATTTCGAGTCCGGTATTTATAACTTTTATGGAAACAAAATCCGATTCGGGTCTTACTTTGATTGTAACAGCTGCATCTTCAGCGCTGTATTTGGCTGCGTTTTCAATTAAGTTTGTCATAACCTGCTGAAATTTATCTTTGTCTGCCAGAATTGCGGGTGTTTTTTCATTAATGTCAATTTCAAAAGAATTTGTGCGGTATTGATTTTTTAGTACGGAAATAACAGTTTCGACAACAGGTTTTACGTAAACATCTTTCAATATCAGATTGTCTCGTGCGCTTTGAAGCTTGGTAACGCACAGCATATTTTCAACGAGGTTAATCAAGCGGTTTGACTGTTCTTCAATAATCTTGAGGAATTTTTTTTTGCTTTCATCATCGAGTTTTTCCCAAGAGGCGAGCATTGTCTGGGAAAATCCGCGAATAGACGTCAGCGGCGTACGCAGTTCATGGCTTACAGTAGAAATAAAATCCTCGTAATTCTTTTCGTCCATAAGATTATTATAACAGTAAATAGGGATTAGTAAATAGAGTTGAATGGTTTAAAAGCTAGCTCTCTCCCTGCGGGAGAGAGAACAAACACTAAGCGAGACCACAGGTTGAGCTTAGTGTTTGGAGTGAGGGGGCAGGCATACGGCACCCGGACATGTACTCTGTATTTATTCTGTTTTGCGCCACCTCACCTGAATTTCTAAATTCACACGCTGTGTTCATTAAGAAATTCTTCCTCTCCCGTACGGAGAGGAGCAGGCTGGCTCATTGCCTGTTCGCTTTGTGAACCTTTCAACTCTCTTTCCTATTCACCTAATCACTTAGTCACCTATTCACTCCTATTTACTAAAAACTATTTACTATTTACAAATAAATATTCTTCAAATGTTCAATCTTTAATTTTGGCATAAGAGTTATGCCGATTACGTCAATTTGGCAGTCTTTGTACGGATTTTCTTTCAGGTAAAACTGCACGCCTTTTACCAGGTTTTCGTATTTTGTTTTTGTAACTGCCTCGAACGGAGCGCCGAAGTTATTGGATTTACGGGTTTTTACTTCAACAAAAATAAGCTTCTTCTTTAATTTCGCAATAATGTCAATTTCGCAATTTCGTCCGAAATGTCTGTTGCGCTCCAAAATCTCGTAACCGTTTTCTTCCAGATACCGGCAGGCAATATCTTCCCCGCTGTTTCCGAGCGCCCTGTTATTCATACGCTAATCCCTCGCATAGCTTAAAACGCCCCAGCAGTATGACTTTGCAATAACTCTGCAATGCTTTTACAAAACATTCATTTTCACAAAATCCGCCGGAAAGATAAATAACAGCCGGTTTTTTGGCAAATGACCATGCATTGTATGCTATTCCGTGTATAAACTTTGCCACAGCAGACGCAGGTTTTGCCCCGTTTGAAATATCATCCATAATTTTTTCCAGCCCGAAAATCCCGCAGGTTACAGTGAATTTTTCAGGATTAAATTCTAAGTTTTCTAAGTCATAAAACTTCATTAACATTTCGACCGTTGCGCCGGTGGAACTTGCACAGGAAGTGTTCCAGTCCATGTCATGGAATTTCCCGTCCTGAAACCGTATCCATTTAGCATCGCGGCTTCCTAAATCAAGTACTGTGGCGTCAGGTTCAACACAGCTGCGGCAGCCTTTTGCCAGTGCGATTATCTCGTTTTCACTGCTTTTTGCCATGTGTCCGCAGGATTTATTAAAATTTATATCCGGCTTCGGTAATTCTTTTGACGGTAATATATAATAGTGAAATCCGTTTTCCTCAAAATACCGGCAGGACGCCGAAACAAGCCCGGCATGGCGCGCGGTTGACAATATTTTAGAGTATGTTGTACCTGCGTCTATATATATTTTATTGTCAGGCAGCCTGCAATTCACAACCGCTCACTTTCTTATCTTAACTTTAGAAACGCTTCAATTTTTGCTTTTACGGAGTTGCCCGCGTAATCGTCTATGTCTATATAAAGTCCATTGTACTTGTCCGCAAGATATTTTGCAAGCTGGCATTTGGAACAGAAAGCCTGTGCATAAAATACGGTCGGCACATCGGGTTCCGCGTACATTTCCAAATCAATATCCGCAGGAACTCCGGCCTCAACACACCTTGTCCAGCCGTAAACATGCGTTGTATCGGGAAAAAGTTTCAGAACTTCCAAATCATTCGGCGGCACTCCCCAAAAACCGAATTGAGGCTTACAGGCTTGAAGGCTTACAGGTTTGGTTTCGGTTATTCCGTTTATTATCAGATTAACTTTGTCGTACAAAGGCAAATCACTTGTGGAAATTTTCAATTCCCGCTGCGGCTTAATTTTTTCATATTTTGTTTCAACCACGTTAAAGCCGTTATCTTGGAGGATTTTCGCTGCGAACCAGCCGCTGTCGCATTTTTCTTTACCGGTTGCGCCGATAGTTATAATCAACTCATCTTTCAGGTTAAAAGCATTGTTGATAATATTTTTTATAATTTTGCAGTAATTATCAGGCAGAATTTTCCTGTCCGGCGCACCGTAATCAATATCTAAATCAATCCACTGCGCTTGAGGATAGAGTTGTTTCATATCAGCGGCAATTTCGGGGTCCGGAAATCCCCAGAATGCAATTTTTTTCATTAAGCTGTTATTTCCTCGTATGCAGCAGGATTATTGAACAAATCGTAATTAATTTCATTTTCGTTATCCGCAATAGCCGCCGCAACAACAGTGTCGGAAGTCACGTTGACAAGAGTTCTCATCATATCGGTAATTCTTTCAATGGTGAACAGGAACGCAAAACCTGCCACGAGCTGTTCGGGGCTTAATCCCATGCCGTTAAGGATTAAGGCGATAGTGATAAGTCCGGCGCCCGGAATTCCCGCGCATGTACTGGATGCTATTATGGCCAGCAGGCAGATTTGAATTATCAGGAACGGAGTTAAGGCAACGCCGTAAGCCTGTGCAAGGAAAATTACCGCAACAGTCTGCAAGAGCGCTGTTCCGTCCATATTTAACGTTGCTCCCAGAGGCAGTACAAAGCTTGAAATCTTGTGGGAAATCCCTCTTTTTTCGCAACATGCAATTGTTAAAGGCAAAGTTGCGGACGAGCTTGCAGTACCGAATGCAACCATCATTGCTTCGGCAATTGCAGAGTATAAAGTTGCGCAATTTACTTTTGAGAAGAACTTCAGGAACAGAGGGTACACCGCAAACAGCTGAATTAAAAATCCGATTGTAAGCACCAGTAAATATTTAGAAATACTGTGGAAAATGTCTGTACCGAAGTGTGAAACGGCGGAAGCCGTCAGCGCAAATACGCCCGGCGCCGCAAGGAACATAATCCAGTCAGTGATTTTCATTGTTGCCGCGAAAACCGATTCAAAGAACGCAACAATAGGACGATTTACATCGCCTACTTTTGCAAGCGCAATTGCAAGAATTACCACAAAGACGATAATCGGAACCATGTTTCCGGTTGCAAACGAGTGGAAAGGGTTGCTGGGCAGAAAATCAAGGAACATATTTAAAACATTACCCTGCTGCTGTGCCATTGCTGTTGCGACCGAAGCCTGAACCTCATCGGCGGCGTTTTCCGTTATATAATGCGCTGCTCCCTGTCCGGGCTTCATAAGCAGCGCCAGAACAGCGCCGGCTGTTACCGCTAAAGTTGTTATTATCCCGTAATACAAGACCATTTTTTTCCCGAATTTGCCCAGCTGCCTGTTGTCGCCGATACTGGTTATTCCTATGATTATCGCGGATACGACCAGCGGAATTACCACCATTTGGATTAACCTTATAAATATCTGCCCGATGAACGTCAGCAGTTCCGAAACAGCGGGGAAAGAATGATGGTGCAGGAATACCCCTACAAATATCCCTAAAATAATACCGGAAAATATATGCCAGTTGCGTTTAATTCCAAGCCCCAGAGCAATTAATATCTGCATGTGTAACTTCATAAATAACCTCTTCTTTTTTCTGTCAAATTGATTATAGCACTTTTTTCTTTATTAGTAAATAGTTTTAAGTGAATAGGAGAATAAGTGATTAGGTGAATAGGAAAATAGTTGAAAGGTTGAATAGTTGAAGGGTTGAACGGTTTACAAAGCGAACAGGCGAAGGCTGAGCTACCCTCCCCTTGAGGAGAGTGTTAACTTTTTATTGCTTTGTCATTGCGAGGACGAATGTAATGAGGACGAAGCAATCCAGTCAAAACCGTTGAATTTACTGGATTGCC
>JAISCP010000099.1 GCA_031265495.1 Heliobacteriaceae bacterium
AATTCAATAAAACCCTCACCCGCCCTCCGGGCACCCTCTCCCAAAGGGAGAGGGAAAAGCAAAGAGGTACAAAACAAGTCCGGCATGACAGAGAGGATTCAAGGGACAGCGTGGCAATCTAAAAACAAAAAGTTAAAATCAAAAGAATTTTATTTGAAACAACCGTGGGTGTTTGAATTTGAATATATCCCCGAAGACAATGCCTATACTGCGGAAGTTAAAGGCCTTAGCTGTTATTCAAACGGCAAAACAATGGATGAGGCTACAAAAAATATATGGGCAGCCCTTGAATTTCACATTGAGGGAATGCTTGAGTGCGGCAAAGAGCCGATACCTATTGACGAAGACAAAGCTACCGGACGCCTTAACATCAGAACATCAAAATCAATTCATTTGAAATTGATTAAAAAATCAATGGATGAGGATGTTTCCGTTTCCCACCTGATTAACGATGCAATTGTGCGCGTCTACGGCTAGGTGGTACGGATGTGAGTTCGCCGACGGCAAGGCGGCAAGAACGACACCGTAGACATTCAACTTGCTAAATGTCCACAGAACCGGGCTGAAGTTCGAATTTTGCCGTCCTGTGAATTCTAAACACCCAACCGGCCGAAGCCCTTTAAAATCAAATACGCCTGAAGGGATTTGAACCCCCGACCTCACGGTTCGTAGCCGTACGCTCTATCCAGCTGAGCTACAGGCGCATATTCAATTTTACCAACTTCGCGCCCCCGAAACAAGTTCAGGACTCCGCAACTCAATTCTATCAAAAAAAGATTTATTTTCAACTTATTTTTGTAATATTAAATTGTCATTCTTATTATAGACCCGCAGCGTAACCAAATTGTTGTTTTCTGTCTTTTTATACCCCCATTTGCCGTCAGTGTACTCTATGACAGTCTCTTTAACGCCGTAACTGCAAATCTTATTCGTTATAATTTTCCCGCCGGACCAACAGTCCTGGCTGTATTTCACTAAATAATCCTCCGTAAAGGTTGTTCGGACTACTTTTTTATTATTTAAAATAATATTTGTTATTTTTATATTTGAAATATCCTCAGGGCTGAAAACCCGCCCTGCTTTTCCTTGCAACATAACTTGCTCCTTTCATGCAAAAAAATTATATATCTAACAAAATCCCGGATTCAAAAATTTTTGAATCTAGCCTCTAAATCGAAAATAATTTGTTAAATAAGTTTGCATGAATTCCCTTTTTCTTACTATCTTTGTAACATGAAAAATTTTCTTTGTCAAGAGTCTTAAACTAATCCCTCTTTAAGCGCTTTAACCGCTGCCTGAGTCCGGTCGTCGACAACAAGTTTCTGGATTATATTACATACGTGGGCTTTCGCGGTGTGTTCGGAAATCGTCAATTCCTGCGCAATATCATTATTTGATTTACCGTCGACTACCAGTTTAAGAACCTCATATTCACGCTGGGTTAAATTGGCATGCTGTTCCTTAAACATTGCTCTTGACATTTGGCGCGGCGGAATTACCCCGCAGTTTTTATCCCTTAATATAGGTACAACCTGCGGGTCAAGCCACATTGCACCGTCTTTCACCGTCCTGATAACCATTTTAAGAATTTCAGTGTTAATATCTTTCATGGCATAAGCGTGTGCGCCCGCATGAAGCGCGTCAAGTACATCCTGCTCGCTGATGTGGGAGGTAAGTATTATAATCTTTGCCTGGCTGTCTATTTCCATAATTTTCCCGGCTGCTTCTATGCCTGAAATATCCGGCAGTCCGATGTCCATAAGCACAACATCGGGACGCATTTGGCGGAACTTCTCTATTGCTTCTTTACCGCAGGCAGCTTCAGCATAAACCTCCAGTTCGCTCTGGTCTTCAAACAGAGATTTCAAACCCACGCGCATTAATTTTTGGTCTTCTATAAGTAATATTTTTATTTTTGTCATAGTCCATTTATAAAATATTTTTTCCGGCTTTTTAATCCCTTTAACCGGTTAAGGGAAAGTCAATATTTTTTTGTTTTTAATTTTAAAGCCGGTTAGAAAATTTGTTATATGACATCGAAAATTCCTCTCCATACGGGAGAGGAAGAATTTCTTAATGAACACGCAGTGTGAATTTAGAAATTCAGGTGAGGGGACGCAAAACAGAATAAATTTTGGGCAGAGCATGTGTTATGGGTGCAGCCTGCCCCCTCACTCCAAACACTAAGCTCAACCTGCGGTTTTGCTAAGTGTTTGTACTCTCTCCCGCAGGGAGAGAGTAAGCAGGGTAAGAAATCAATAGTATGTTAACACTGCCTCCCGCAGGGAGAGGAAATGTTACCGTTGAAAAGCCAAAATGTTTGGTTTAGAATAAAAGAAATGAAGTATTCTAATTATTCAGCGGTAATAATAGGCAGCGGTATAGCAGGGCTTTATGCAGCGCTAAAAATCCGGCAGCAGGTAAATCTGCCGGACGGTTTGCTCTTAATCACCAAATCAAAACTGGGTGAAAGCAATTCGCGGTATGCGCAAGGCGGTATGGTCGGAGTTATGAAGGAAAACCATGCAGATTCCACGCAGGCGCACATTTCGGATACGATTAAAGCGGGCGCGGGTTTAAGCGAGTTCAATACCGTAAAATTTGTTTCCGAAAAATCCGACATGGTGATTAGAGACTTGCTGGAATTCGGCGTTGAATTTGATAAAGATGAAAACGGCGAATTCATGTACACACTTGAGGCGGCGCACAGCGTCAACCGTGTTCTTCATTCGGGCGGAGACGCCACCGGAAGGATGATTGAGCGAGCTTTATGCGAAAAAGTAAAAGAAAATCCGGACATAGATGTTTACGAAAAGACTATGGCTGTTGAACTGCTGGTTAATTCCGAATGCAGAGGCGTTATTGTGTTCAACGAAATTACACAGGAATACGAGGTTATTTATTCATCATGCGTAATCCTTGCCACAGGAGGAGCGGGACAGCTTTACAGATACACAACAAACCCCGCCGGAGCGTCTTCGGACGGAATTGCGCTGGCTTATAAGGCAGGGGCGGTGTTGCAGGATATGGAATTTATTCAGTTTCACCCAACGGCGCTTGCAATTGATACGGAAGAACATCTGTTTTTAATAAGCGAAGCGCTCAGAGGCGAAGGCGCCAAACTTGTCGATAGTGACGGGCGGGAATTTATGTATAAATATCATGAATTAAAAGAGCTTGCTCCGCGTGATGTAGTAACCCGTGCAAATTTCAACGAGATGATTGACAAGAGTAATGTTTACCTGAATGCAACCTGCATTGACAGCGGGAAACTGGCAAAACGTTTCCCGAATATTTCCCGGAAATGCCTGGAATACGGCATAGACATTTCAAAAGATTTTATTCCGGTAACGCCTGCCGCACACTACTTTATGGGCGGGGTTAAGACAAACCTTAACGGTGAAACTTCCGTAAAAAGACTGTTTGCAATCGGCGAAACTGCGTCTACGGGCTTGCATGGAGGAAACAGGCTTGCCAGCAACTCTCTGCTGGAGTGTGCAGTGTGCGCTTACGCCATAGCAAAACACCTGAAATCACAGGAGTTAAAAAGTCCAAAGCAAATAGACAAAAAAATTAAAGCCCATATTGATGAATATTCTGACGAAGCAGTATTCCTTGAGGAAATTGATATTGAAATTCCGCGTAAAGAATTACGGAACATTATGTGGGAATACGCGGGAATTCTGCGCAGCGAAAAATCTCTGGTAAAAGCGGCGCAGGAGCTGGAAAAACTAAGATGTAATTTCCCGCGCGGCAGCAAATGCCTTAATATTGAAGAATATGAATTACGGCACATGATTTGCACGTCAGGTTTAATTATTAACGCCGCGCTTGCCCGTAAAGAATCACGCGGAGCGCACTTCCGGTCGGATTACCCGCAGACAAACGAGGAATGTATCCACAGTATTGCCTGCTCGGGTGAAAACATTGAACTTCCGGCTTCAAAGGAGGAAATTTTTGTTAAATAAATTTTACATGGAAGAACATGTTAAGGCCGCATTAACAGAAGATATTGGATTTGAAGACATTACAACGGAAAATCTTGCCGCAGACGGTGATTTGCTGAGCGCAAGCCTTAACACGCGCAGTGACGGCATACTCTGCGGAAGCGAAGTGTTTAAAACAGTTTTTAAAATGCTCTCCAATGATGTAAAAATTGTCTTTTATTTTAAAGACGGAGATGAAATTAAAAAAGGGGATAAAATTGCCGATATTTCCGGTCCGGCAAAACATATTCTTACCGGAGAAAGAACTGCGCTGAATTATATACAGCGCATGAGCGGGATTGCAGCTGAAACCAAAAAATACCGGGACGCAGCGGCGCCGTATCCCGTAAAAATCGTTGACACAAGAAAAACAACCCCAAATTTTCGGGCTTTTGAAAAATATGCAGTCAAAACAGGCGGCGGCTCGCTTCACAGATTTAACCTTTCGGATTGCGCCATGATAAAGGACAATCACATTAAATTAGCAGGTTCTGTTACGGCGGCGGTTAACAAATTACGCCCGGCAATTTCGCATGTGCATAAAATTGAAGTTGAATGCGATACGTTAGAACAGGTTAAAGAGGCGCTGGAATGCAAAGCTGATATAATTATGCTTGACAATATGAGCTTAGCCCGAATGAAGCAGGCATGCGAACTGATAAACCATGCCGCAATAGTTGAAGCAAGCGGGAATGTCCGTTTGGAAACAGTTCGCGCAATTGCCGCATGCGGCGTAGACATAATTTCTTCCGGCGCGATAATTGCGCAAGCGCCGACATTAGATTTAGCGCTTGACATATAATTCTTGACAACAGTCTATGTACACCGTACCATAGACATTATACGGCGGCATGGCCAAGCGGTAAGGCAGGAGCCTGCAAAGCTCTTACCCCCGGTTCGAATCCGGGTGCCGCCTTTTAAATACTTTAAAATAAAAAGGTACTTATATACTTAACTAGCCATGTCACCCTGAACTTGATTCAGGGTCTATCAGTTTAATTGGAATTGATAGATTCCGGGTCAAGCCCGGAATGACAGCAAATTTTATATCGACTAGTTATGTATATAGTTCCCAATAAAAAATACTTGCATTTATTTAAAAATTGTGTTATAATTCTTTTATAGAGTTTTTATTTTTTAATAATGTTTTTGTTAATGAGGAGAAATTTTAACCCGAAGTTATTTTTATCTAATTAAGAGGCTATTAATATGTATGTAAACAAGTGTATCAAATGCGGTCGCGAATTTGAAACGAAAAACCCCAAAAGAGTTATCTGTCCTGATTGTCTGTATTCCGATAAAGAAATAGCGGATATTCCAAAAGCGCCCAGCGAGGATGAACCGCCTCGTTATTACAGCGCCGGCGGCGGAGAGGAAACGCGTTCTTATAACCGCGGTAACAGCGGCGGCTACCGCCAAAATCAGGGCGGCCAAAATCAAGGCGGGTATAACCAGGGCGGATACAACCGGCCTAACAACCAAAACAACTACAATCGCGGTAACAACGGCGGCGGCTACCGCCAAAATCAGGGCGGCGGGTATAATCAAGGCAGCCGGCCTAACAACCAAGGTGGCTACAATCAGGGCGGGTATAACCGGCCTAACAGCCAAGGCGGCTACAATCAGGGTAACAGCGGCGGCTACCGCCAAAATCAAGGCGGCGGATATAACCAAGGCGGGCAAGGCGGATATAACCGCGACAATAACAGCGGCTACAACCGCAGCGGCGGAAATTACCGCCCCAACAACAGACCGCAAGGCAGATTTCAAAACAACCGCCGACCGATGAATAAAAACAATGCGCACAGACAATTACTGGTTAGCAGAGAACAGCTTGAACAAATTGAATTGCTTTATAAATTAATGCTTCCGCTGCCTAACCCGGACGCGCACGAAGTAATCGGCGCAAAAATTGAACTGGAGCCAAGAAAAGTATTTTTCGGCATTAACCTTGTACGCCAAAAAATGATGCTGCCGAAATTGCCGTTCCCTAAGCGTAAACTGGCAATTTCATCAGACCAGATGTTTGCAATAAAAAATCTTTATGAACCGCTGCTTCCACTGCCTCCGATTGGCTGTCATAAAATTATTGCGTCACAGTTGAAAATGGACGAATGGCGCGTTCACGTAGGTATCGGATTAATCCGCTCCCAAATGGGCCTGCAGCGCTGGAATCAGGAAAGAGACGACCTTCCGCCTGAATATAAAATTAGAAAACAGGATGAAAAAACGGAAAAAACGGAAAAACCTAAAAAAACAACTAAAAAAGTAAAAGAAAAAAAGACTGAAGAGCTTGCCGAAGACAAACCGGAAAAACCTAAACGCGGGCGGAAAAAAGTTGAAAAATAATATTGAATTTGTTTCGGTCGGTAAAATCCTCAATTTTCACGGAATACGCGGAGAAGCAAAAGTAGGGTTTTCCGATAAAGATTTTCTGCCTGAGAAAGTTTATGCCGGAGACGAACACGAGCTGCTGGAAATTACGCAAATTCGTTTAAATAAAAAGTTTGCAATTGTAAAGTTCAAAGGTATAAATTCTATTGATGAACTTCTGCCTTATAAAGGCATGTTGATTTTTGCCGAAAAGCAATCCGTACAAGAAATGCTTCAGGAGGATGAGTTTCTGATTGGCGACCTTACCGGTCTGCAGGTTACGGATGAAGACGGCGCCGCGCTGGGCTTTGTAAGCGGAGTTTCCAATAACGGGGCGGTTGATTTGCTTTCCGTCAAAACAAAATCGGGAAAGATTTCCCTCGTTCCTTTTGTAAAAGCAATTGTAACAGACGTAAGTCTTAAAGATAAAAGAGTTACAATCAATAAAATTGAAGGGCTTATTGAATAAATGCAATTTGACATTGTTACACTATTTCCTGAAATGATTGAGTCTTACTGTTCGTTCAGTATTTTGAAGCGTGCGGTTGAAGCGGGCGTAATTAGCGTCAATACGGTTAACCCCAGAGATTTTTCGCTTGATAAACACAAAAAAGTTGATGATACTCCTTACGGCGGCGGAGCAGGCATGGTCTTAATGCCGCAGCCTTATGTTGACGCGTACGAAAGTCTTGCGGATGCGCCTAATTCGCTTACGGTAATGCTTTCCCCGCAGGGACAGCCGCTGAATGAAGATATTATCCGTAAATTAGCCGGATTTGACCGTATTATAATGCTTTGCGGACATTATGAAGGGTTTGACGAAAGAATACGCACTATTATAAAACCGTATGAAATTTCACTCGGAGACTTTGTTCTGACAGGCGGAGAACTTCCCGCACTGTGCGTCATGGACGCTGTAAGCCGTAAAATAGAAGGTACTTTAGGCAAAATAGAATCTGCGCATGAAGACAGCTTTTCAAACGGACTTCTTGAATACCCGCATTACACAAAGCCGCGAGAATACAGAGGGTTAAGCGTTCCTGAGGCGCTGCTGAACGGAAACCACAGGGAAACAGAAGAATATCGCCGCACTGAAAGCCTCAAGCGCACAAAAGCAAGACGTCCAGATTTGCTTTAACGCAATTTTACATCATGCCGGACTTGGTTCAGGATCTGACCTAAGCCATATTAAAAAAGGTTGAAAAATCAACCTTTTAAGTAATTTGCCATCTCATGTAATAATCCAAAATTTGTGAACTTGTTGCTGTTGCAAATGTTTCTTTAACTTTTTGGTCGCTCGGAGTTTCTTTTGGTTCATTTTTGTCTTCTAATGACCGGTTCTGAGCGGCTTGCTGCGCTGCCTGCTGTGCCTGTGCAACAAGCGCCTGAGCCTGAGCTGCTTCTTCATGTCTGCGCAGTTTTTCTTTATCCGCTGCCATTGAGCCTGTGGGTTCAATGCCGTTTTTGTTTAACTCTTCTAAAACCTTACTCCACTCGTTATAATCGACTTTATCCTGATATGATGCGCTTGCGGCACGCGCTTTTTTTATTTCGTCAATTTCGTCAATTTTTTGTACCATAATACCCTCCTGCGTCGTGAGGGCTGTCGATGCCGCACTTTAGACATCATTTAGCCCTCCGATTCGCATATCGCTTACATATTATAAGTATTTTATTCCCGCCGGATTTCAAAGATTAAACTTTTTGTAACGCTTCTTAATAGAAGGTGAATAAGTGAACAAGAGGGAACAGAGTTAAAGGGTTGAAAATACTAGCTTCCGGCCCCTAACCACCGGTCTCTGATAAGGTCGAAATCAGAGCTTAAAACTAAACAGCTCTGCCATATTCATATTAAATGTTCTTGCTATTTGCAGAAGCGTTGTATAACGCGGATCACTGACTCCGCATTCAATGCAGCTTATTGAGCGCCTTGACAGACCGGCGAGTTCGGCAAATTCTTCCTGGGAAATATTCCTCTTCATCCTTTCAAGCCGGATTTTATGTCCCAATGTTAATAATTCATCATGTTTCATTCATCAATATTAAGTTATTGACAAAAATAACTCTATGCTCTATTGTTTATATGTGATAATTAAACATCACAAAAATGCAGAAAAGCACACAGAAAAGAGGTAAAGATGAAAAAATACGGTTTTACGCTGGCGGAAGTACTAATAACTCTTGCTGTCATTGGTGTTGTGGCAGCGCTTACCATGCCGGCGCTGGTTTCAAATTATAGAAAAAATGTTGTTGTTACAAGAATGAAAAAATTTTACAGCGTGTTTTCTCAGGCTTTTAAGCTGCTTGAGGCGCAAGAAGGGGATTTAGAGAATATTCCGGTGCCTGAAATTGACCATAATTCAGACTCTCTTAGAGATTGGTGGAGTACATATTTGGCAAAATATGTTCAGGGAGAATACCCTGACAGTAAAAACGGATGGTTCCTCATAAAGCTTAATGACGGCAGCGGTGCGGGAATTAAATCCTACAGCCAAATGCGCAACGGGAAATTAGGTATGCAGGTAGTTTTTTGCGTTGATTATAATAAATGCCTTAAAGATGATTTTAACACTACCGCCACTTCCGGCGGCAGTACTGACGGAAGAAATTCGTTTACTTTTGTAATTAATCCCGACGGCAAATTTACTCATGCTGCAGAAAACAGGACGCGCAGTGAGCTTTTAAATGATAATCAATATGGATGTTCGGTGAGTACAGGTAATCACGCGCACAGATTTTGTTCAGCTTTAATCATGCATGACGGATGGCAAATTTCTGATGATTATCCGGTTAAATTTTAATTATATAGTCCGGTCAGGCTGTCTGATGTTTTTATAAAAATTAAATTATTAGAAATATTAAGAAAAATTTACAAATCAGACGTAAAGTTGCTTATGGCGGCTTGTTTAAACAAGCGGATAAAGCTTGTTTGTGTGCCGTTTTTATAAAAACAATCACCATGTCGCTCTAAAATATCCTGCCCGGACTCTCTAAAACGCTTGCAATTAATAATTTAGCGAATATGATATTAATGTACGAGCCGAATGAGGAATTCATGTCAAAAGACGTTATCGAAATAGAAGGTACCATTATTGAATCAATGCCGAATGCAATGTTTCGTGTAAAATTAGAAAACGGTCATGAAATTCTCGCACACATTTCGGGCAAAATCAGAAAAAACTTTATAAGAATTTTACCCGGCGACAAGGTAAAGGTTGAAATGACGCCTTACGACCTGTCAAGAGGCAGAATAACATTCAGGCTCAAGTAATTTTGAAAATAAAAGCAGCTTTAAGAGCTGAACGGTTGAAAAATTGCTAAGCGCGTTCATCAAAACAAGCAAAACAGGTGCGAAGGGAAAAGTCCAAAGGTAGCGCAAAAAGTTCCAAAAGAATCCCCTGAGTGCGTAAAGCCAAGTAAAGCCGGCAACACGACAGCAAAATAAGTAACAAGTAAATAAAAGAAAGGCGGCATTACGACAATCGTAAGCTGTATTAAAAAAGAAATGAAAGTACGTTCATCAGTAAAACCCATGTGCGATAAGTGCAAGGTTATAAAAAGAAAAGGCAGGATTGCCGTAATTTGTGAAGTCAACCCCAAGCACAAGCAAAGACAGGGGTAGGCAAAGCAGTTGAAGGGTTTAAAAATCGTTAAGCATGTTCAACAAAACAAGCAAAACAGATAGGTAACAGCTGACAAAAGCCGATAAAGGTAAAGCCAATAACAAACAAGATAAAAACATAAAAAGGCGATAACACCAACATTGACTTGAAAGGGCATAAAAAGCAAAAGAGACAGGTAACAACCGGCAGAAGCCGGACTAAGTAAATTTGTAAAAGGCGAAGTACATAAACATTTACTTGAGACGAACAAAAAAAAACTTGAAAGGGTATAAAAAGAAATGGCAAGATTAGCAGGGGTGGATTTACCCCGTAACAAGAGAATTATAGTAGCATTGACCTACATCTACGGCGTAGGCCCGTCAAGAAGCGCCAAAATTCTGGATGCTGCAAAGATTTCACCTGATTTGAGAACAGACAACCTGACAGATGAAGATATTAAAGTATTACGTGAAGAACTGTCGCATTATAATATTGAAGGTGATTTGAGACGTGAAGTTACGATGAATATCAAGCGTCTTCAGGAAATAGGCTCTTACAGAGGTATGCGCCACAAACGCAATCTTCCGGTAAGAGGACAGCGGACAAAAACTAACGCAAGAACCCGCCGCGGCAAAAAAGGGTTGGCGATTACCAAGAAAAAGTAATTTAGAGACTAGGGGTTAGAGACTAGAAACTAGTGTGAACCGTTCAGCATAACAAGCAGAGCAGACAGGTAACAACCGGCAGAAGCCGATAATATAGAAATTTTGAAACAAGTTCAGAATGACATGACAAGGCGAAAACACTAACGTTAACTTGAAAGGGTATAAAAAACAAAACAGGCAGGTAGTAACTGATAAAAGCCGGTTTTGTGTAAAATCAACAAAATTCAGGTAAATTTTGAAAAAGGCGACAGAATTAAAATTGACTTGAAAGGGTATAAAAAGCAAAATAAGTAACAAGTAAATAAAAGAAAGGCGGCATTACGATAACCGTAAGCTGAAATAGAAAAAAGAAATGGCGAGACCACAAAAAGCAAAGAAAAAGGAAAAGAAAAATGTATTGCAGGGAGTTGTGCATATACAATCGACTTTCAATAATACAATAGTAACTTCTACCGACACACAGGGAAATGCTATTGCTTGGGCAACGGCAGGAGCGGCCGGATTTAAAGGCGCAAGAAAGGGTACTCCTTTTGCGGCGCAGTCAGCAGCGGAATCCGTAGCGAAAAAATCTATTGATCAGGGTATGAAGAAAGTTGAAGTTCATATCAAAGGTCCGGGTTCGGGCAGGGAAACAGCTATTAGAGCTATTCAGGCAGCGGGATTAGAGATTACTTTAATCAAGGATGTAACCCCTATTCCTCACAACGGGTGCCGTCCGCCGAAAAAACGGCGGGTATAATGGTTGAATAGTTGAAGGGTTTAAAAACCGTTAAGCATGTTCAACAAAACAAGCAAAGCAGGCCGGCGGCAAAAGGTAAAACTAACTTGAAAGGGTATAAAAAACAAAATTCAGGTAAATTTTGAAAAAGGCGACAGAATTAAAATTGACTTGAAAGGGTATAAAAAAGTGATAGGTAAAAAAAATGAAAGGCGGCGCTAAGGCAATCGTTAAACGCGTTCAACCAAAAAAGCAAAACAGATGCGAGCGGATAAGGTTTACAGATATAAATAAAGAACAGAAAAATACCACGAGTGCGTAAAAGCAAATAGAGCCGGTAGTTCGATAGTAAAAAAAAGTGACAGGTAAATAAAATGAAAGGCGGCATTACAACAACTTAAAAAGCAAAACAGGTGCGAAGGGAAAAATTAAAAGAAAATAGTAAAATTTCTAAAAAAATACCCTGAGTGCGTAAAATCAAATAAAGCGGTTACATAATAGTTGTAAAAGTTTTAAAAATGTCAATAAAAGCGGTTTTTTAACAGTTGTAAGCTGAAATAGAAAGAAAGAAATGGCAAGATACACAGGACCAACAAACAAATTATTCCGTAATTACGGTGTGAAAGATTTATCAAACAGAAAGCTCACTTCTTCAATGCGCCAAAGCCCTTCGGGTCAGCATGGCGCGGTAAGAAAGAAACTTTCTGAATATGCAATTCATTTGAATGAAAAACAAAAAATCAGACTTACCTATCTGGTAAGCGAAAAGCAGTTTGCGAAATATTACAAAGAAGCTGCAAGAAAAAAAGGCGTAACAGGCGCCATCCTGCTTCAGCTTCTGGAATCCAGACTGGATAATGTTCTGTACAGAGCAGGGTTTGGTGTTACCCGCAAGCAGACAAGACAAGTCGTTAACCACGGACATGTTCTTGTTAACGGCAAAAAAGTTGATATCCCGTCTTACCTTGTTAAACAGGGCGATGTAGTAACAGTTAAGTCAAAGAGTTCCGATTATGTTAAAAGCGTTCAGAGCTTAATTGATTTGGCCTGTGCTCCGGCATGGATGACAATTGATAAAGACGCTCAAAAAATCACTTTTGACAGAGCGCCGGAAAGAGAAGAACTTGATCCGGATATTAAAGAGCAGTTAGTTATTGAGTACTATTCAAAATAGAAGTTAGGAGAAATAAAAACATGGAATTAAAAATCAAAAATGTTAATACTACAACCAGTTCAGATGGTTCTCAATACGGGAAATTCGTAATTGAACCGCTGGAAAAAGGTTTTGGTACAACGATAGGCAATTCTTTGAGACGCGTGCTTTTGTCAAGTCTTGAAGGTACTGCCGTTACATCCGCAAGGATTGAGGGGATTACCCACGAATACACGGCTATTCCGGGTGTTCTCGAAGACGTCATTGATGTTATGCTTAACCTGAAAGGTCTGGTTGTCAAAACAGATTCTAAAGAGGCGCAGCATTTGAGAATAGATGTTGACCGTCCGGGACCGGTACTGGCAAGCGACATTCAGCTTCCTGCCGGTGTTAAAGTGGTTAATTCCGACTGGCTAATCGCAACAGTTGCGGACGGCGGCAGTTTCCACGCGGACATTATTGTTGAAACCGGAAAAGGTTATATTGCTAATGATGTTCCGAGAGACTCAAAAGGCGTTGCTATTGACGTTCTTCCTATTGACGCAACGTTTATGCCTATTAAACGCGTAAGCTACAATGTAGAAAGTACGCGTGTCGGAGACCAAATAGATTTTGATAAATTGACTCTGGAAATCTGCTCAAACGGTTCAACTGACGTAACTACCGCATTAAGTCAGGCGTCAAGTCTTCTTATTGACCATTTCATGCAAATATCTTCAATTACAGGCCAGCCGGCGGTTGTTCCGCCTGCGGGCAGCGTTGAAGAAACGGTCGAATGCGATGAGGAAGCTCCTACCATGACAATTGAAGAACTTGAATTGTCCGTAAGGGCGTATAACTGCCTGAAACGTGCAAGTATTAATTCAATGCAGGAGTTGTTGAGAAAATCCGAGCATGACTTGTTGAATATTAAAAACTTTGGTAAAAAATCATCGGATGAGGTTATTGAAAGACTCCACCACTTTGGTTTAGATCTTCTTCCAAACCCCGAAACCGATGATGAGCCTGTTGGCAGTGTGTAACAAACAATAACCCCCCTCACAGGGAAAAATAAAATAAATAATAATAAAATGAAAGGCGGCTTACGATAATCGTTAAGTACGTTCACCCAAACATCAACAAAGTTTAGGTAAACTTTGGAAAAGGCGTACAATACGAAAATCTGGAGTTGTATTAAAAAAAATGAGACACCAATGTAAAGTACATAAGTTAGGAAAAGCGCAGGATCAGAGAAAAGCATTACTGCGTGCTTTAGCAACCGAGCTTTTCACTTACGGCGAAATAAAAACAACAATGGCGCGCGCAAAAGCGCTCAGACCTTATGCGGAAGAACTAATCACCCTCGCCAAAAGAGGTGATTTACACGCAAGACGGCACGCCGCTAAGTTCATTTATGATAAAGAAATAGGTCAGTATATGGACTTAACTACCGGCGAAGTATTTGAAGCGCCGCCGGCAGATAAAAAATCAGCGCCTCAAACCGTGCTGAGAAAATTATTCGCTGTTATCGGTAAAAAATATTCCGAACGGCAAGGCGGCTATACAAGAATATACCGTTTACCGCCAAGACGCGGCGATGCGGCGGAAATGGCATTAATCCAGCTGGTATAATGCGCTATTCCGTTCAAGTTCAGTATGTAGGCAAAAATTATGCAGGCAGCCAGTATCAGCCTGATGTCCCGACAATACAAAACGAACTTGAAAAAGCAATCCGAACTTTGATAAACGAAAATAAAAGATTTAAAACAGTCTTTTCCGGAAGAACCGATGCAGGTGTAAATTCAGCCGGGCAGGTAGTTCATTTTGACTTAGATAAAAATATTGTTGCTTCAAATTTTGTCTATTCATTAAATGAAATCCTTCCCGATGATATATCTGTTTCGGATTTGAAAGAAGTATCTCCTGAGTTTCACGCTCAAAAATCCGCTAAATCACGCCGCTATCGGTATGAACTTATCAACCGTAAGCATAAAAATGCTTTTGACGGAGATTTGTTGAGAGTGAAATACGATGTTAACTTAGAGCGAATGCAAGAATCGTTAAATTACCTGTTAGGAGAACATGATTTTTCAAGCTTCAAATCCTCCGGAACGCTTAACCCGAGCAAAGTCTGTTTTATTGAAAATGCCGTTATTCAAAAAGACGGCGATAAGATAATTGTTGAAATTACAGGAAACAGGTTTCTGTATAATATGGTGAGAACAATTGTCGGAACCCTTCTGGAAATAGAAGGCCGTAATCTGCCTGCTGAACACATGAAAAATGTTCTTGAGGCAAAAGACCGCCGTAAAGCGGGAAAAACAGTCAGTCCTTACGGGCTGGCGCTTGTAGAAGTAAAATATTAAGGAAATAAAAAAATGAAAACGTATAGTGCAAAACCTCTTGAGGTAGAACGCAAATGGTATGTAATTGACGCTGAGGGCGAAATTCTCGGCAGACTTGCCGTGCGTATCGCCAATATCCTCAGAGGCAAAAATAAGCCTGAATATACTCCTAATGTTGATACCGGTGATTTTGTCATTGTAATTAACGCAGATAAAGTGGCGGTTTCAGGTAAAAAAGAAACAGATAAAATTTATTACCATCACACCGGATATCCGGGCGGTTTAAAATCAGCAAGCTTTAAAGAATTAATGGAAAAAAACCCTGCGCTTGCAATCGAAAAGGCTGTTAAAGGCATGTTACAACACAATACTTTAGGCGCTCAGCAGTTTAACAAGCTCAAAGTATATGCAGGCAGCGAGCATCCGCATGCAGCGCAAAATCCGGTTATTCTTGAAAAAAAAGGAGGTAAATAATTATGGCGGCAGATATTATGGCAACAGGCAGAAGAAAAACCTCCATTGCAGTGGTGAAGCTGGTTAAGGGCAAAGGCAGAATTTTTGTTAACGGCAAAACCCTGAAAAATTATATCGGCAACAGACCTGCGGTTGAACTTATGGTTTACAGACCGCTGGTTCTGACAGACAATGCTGAAAAATACGATGTAAAAGTTAAAGCAGTCGGCGGTGGTGTTGTAGCCCAGTGCGGCGCAATAAGACACGGTATTTCGCGCGCACTGGTGAAAGCCAACGAAGAATATAAAAATGTTCTGAGACAGGAAGGCTTACTAACAAGAGACCCCCGGGTCAAAGAACGTAAAAAATACGGACGCAAAAGAGCAAGAAAAAGATTCCAGTTCTCTAAACGTTAATATATAAATTAGTAAATAGTAAACAGGAAAGAGGGAACAGCAAAGGATTGCCATTGCTGTACATGTCAATGATATTGATAACGTCATTGCGAGAAGCTTGCACAGCAAGCGACGAAGCAATCCAGAAGAATTTTTACTGGATTGCCGCGTTGGGCTAGCGCGCTGCAATGACGGGATGGTTATCGTTTGATCTGCCTTCTGTACGGGGAAGTAAAGCTTAATGAAGTTGAATAGTTGAAAGGTTGAATGGTTTACAAAGCGAACAGGCGAAGAATGAGTGAGCTACCCTCCCCTTGAGGGAGGGTCGAAATCTTTGCGGCAACAGGCGTGAGCGAAGCGAACGCATTTGCCGCAGATTTCGGGGTGGGGTAGTCGTAGGTATTGAAAAGGGTTGTTGATTTGATTTTACCATTGGCAGATGCTGAAACAAGTTCAGCATGACAGGACGGTTGTTCAAGTGAGGCGGCAATCAAACTTTACTGCCACCTCACCCCAAACACTAAACTCAACCTTCGGTTTCGCTAAGTGTTTGCACCCTCTCACGTATGGAGAGGTGCAGGCTGAGCCTGCACCCAAAACACTGGGTTCTACCTGAAATTTATTCAACCATTCAACCCTTCAACCATTCAACCCTTCAACTATTCAACCTTTCAACTCAAAAGCTATCCCTCCAGCCCTCTATACATCTTAATCACCTGTTACGCTTGCATGTAAAGTTTTATTAAAAACCTGCGCTAAATAGGGCAATTTTTCTGTTTATATATACTTTATATATTTAAGAGATATTAACAGAGAGGTACTCCGGCATGGGCTGGGAAAGTATAACAGCATTATCAGGCTTAGGCGCTACTGCAGCCGGTATAATAGGCAAATCATTTACCGACAGAGGAAGCACTGCAAATACTATTTGGTCCGCTTTAGGCGCTGCCGGTACGGGCGCAATGGGTGTGGGTGCCGTTGGAGCAGTAGCTAACAGTAATGCCAAGCCTTGGACAAAATGGACTATGGGAGCCGGTATTACGTCGTTTGTTACGGGTCTTGGGATGAAGTTCTTCAACCTTGGCAGTACCGCAAATAAATGGTCAAACGGCTTAATGATAGGCGGCGCCGGAACATTTGCCGTTGGCGGTATAGGCGCGCTTGTCAGCGGCAGCAGCAATTCACACAACTGCTGTAACAACGGTTATTACAGCGGTTACGGAGGCGGTTTTGGCGGAGGCTTCGGTATGATGCCCGGCATGGGCTTTGGCATGATGCCAGGCATGGGTTTTGGTATGATGCCCGGAATGGGCTTTGGTATGATGCCGTATGGACTTGACTTGGGTTTGAGCACGAATCCGTTATTTAGCCCTGATTATATGTACTCTTACGCCAGAGCTTACGCAGAAAACCGAGACGCAATGGCAAAAGAACAGGACAGATTAGGTAAAATTGCAAACGGCGAAGCTCCTACAGACAATGAAACAGCCGATAAAGTCGGGGCCAATCAAGACAAAACGCAAGCAGAAGCATTTAATACTTTCTTAGAAAATGGAGCGTATGAAACAAAAGAGGGTGAAAATGAGAAGAAAGCAACTGACGAAAAACTTACGTTCTTAACCATTGATGGCAATAAATCTACAGAGAAACAAGCTGAAGAATATAAAACCAAAATTTCTGATGTCGGTAAGTCATTTGTAGCAAAACTTGATACTGGTGGTGACGGCTATATTAATGAAGAAGAATATGTTACTTATGCAAAAGCGCAGTTTGGTGTTACGGATGGTGCAGCCAAAGCGCAGTTTGAGAGATTAAACCAAAACGGAAAAGACGGAATTGACTGGAAAGAAGCTGCTGCAATGTTCCATACAATGGATACTTGGGCTACTAACCCAACTATAGCTGACGGTAAAATCAGCGGCAAAAATGTAGATGCTTTTCTTAAAACATTTAATAGCGCAGAAGATAAAAATAATGTAGCCAGACGTTCATTCTTAATGAGTTACAATAATTTACAATTTGACAAAAAGGAGGAGTAATTGTATTGGCAATGGTATAGAGGGCTGATAGCTAAATTAGTAAACAGGAAAGAGGGAACAGCAAAGGATTGTCACAGCCCACCTTAACCTTCCTGTCATGCTGAACTCGCTTTTCCCTCTCCATACGGGAGAGGAAGAATTTCTTAATGAACACGCAGTGTGAGTTTAGAAATTCAGGTGAGGGGGCGCAAAACAGAATAAATTTTGGGTAGATGTATTGGCTGCCGTGCTATGCCTGCCCCCTCACCCCAAACACTAAACTCAACCTTCGGTTTCGTTAAGTGTTTGTACCCTCTCCCGCAGGGAGAGGGTTAACCGTTCAATTATTCAACCCTTCAACTAAAAAGCCATACCTCCAGCCCTCTATACTATTCCCCGGTAATTATGTTTTCAAAATTCGTCAGGTTAAAGCAGGCGTTTACGGGCTTGATTTCAAGTTTTTTCAACTGCGTGAATTTCTCATCAAAATCATCATAAGCATTTAGTTGAATTATCGGCAAAGAAGCGGTTTGGGCAAGGTTTCGGACTTTTATGTCGTAATCTATTGCAAGAGTTTTTACATTGGATTTTACTGCCGCTAAAACTGCATGAAAACGCATTGCAATCATAAAATCTAACCCGGAAATCCGTTCAACGGCTTCATCTACGGATAAACCGGATAATATTTCCGGGTTTGGAAGCAGTTTTGCGAATTGTTTGCAGATTTTCAGGTCAATCGAGTCCTGAAGGGAGTAAATTTCGATTTTCCTGTCAGGAAAATGCTTTGCTACTGAATTCGCAAGTTGACGCAGGAATTCATCATTCATTGTTTTGAAATCACGCAATTGAATTCCGACAGCGCCTGTTTTGGGCTGCGCAGGAATTTCCAGCGAGTAAAACGGGTCGCATACCAAATCGCTCTTAATCTTCCAATTTTCCAGCAGTTTTTGGCTGTTTTCATCACGTACGCTTATACAGGTACACTTTTTGAGCAGATTTTTTACTATAAAGCGCGCAATTGGTGAATTTACAGGACCAATTCCCTGAGCAAAGATTATGGTTTTTTTCCCGGACAGCAGTGCGGTAAAGATTACCCAGCAGTAGTACAGGAGGCTTTTTATGCCGGTAACATCCTGCAGCAGGCTTCCGCCGCCGGAAATTAAAATATCGGAGCGGAATATTGCGCGTACAATGTTTTTGAAGTCAAATGTTTGTATGGTATTGACGGACTGCGGTTTTGCGGAAATAACCGTTATTTCCGCATTGAGCGATTTTAACTTATCAATAAGTATTGATAAAATCGCTTCGTCGCCAAAGTTACCAAAGCCGTAATAACCTGATATAATAACCTTTGACACTAGCCCTCCCCGTAGAGAGAGTACACTTCATCTTTGTACGGAATAGGCTTTATTGCGCCGATTTTTTCCGCCTGAAGTCCTGCGGCGACAGAGGCAAGCTTTGCGGCTTCAAACGGGCTGCAGCCGTGAAGCACTGCATGCAGGAACGCGCCGTTAAACGTATCGCCGGAACAGGTTGTGTCAACAACATTCTGCGTATAAAATTTCGTAAAAACAATATTGCCGCCGCTGCCGGTGTAATATCCTTTGTCAGCGCCTGATTTCAGCACAACCGTACCCACGCCGGCATCCCAGAGCTTTTTAATTATATTTTCCACAGAGGTAAGTTCAAGGATATTCACGGTATCGTATTTTGCGCTTAAAAACAGGATATCGATGTCCGAAATTACCTCGTTAAAATTTTCACGGGCTTCTTCGGGCGTGGTTATGTGCGGATGGAAATTAGGGTCGTAAGCGGTTATAATACCCAATTCTTTTGCGGCTTTGAACGCGTAAGCAACGGCTTCTTTTACCGAAAGCGACAATGACTGGGTTATGCCGGATGAATAAACCGCCTTTGAATTGGCAATATAATCCGGCGCAATATCTTCTATTGTCAATTTAGCGGGAGCAATTTTTTTACGGTAATGCACAATTTCTTTTTGCGCAATACTCGGGCGTGCAATAAAATATATTCCGTTCCGGTCAGGAGAGAATTTAACCTGAGAAATATCCAGACCTTCGGACTTCCAGTTATTAATCAGGTAATTCTTAAAGCAGTCTTCGCCCACACAGGTTATGAACCCGACTTCCGAACCGAGCCGTAAAGCTGAAACAGCAGCAGCCAGAGTGTCTCCGCCGTAGTATTTATGCAGGCATTCCGCGTCTTCAAGTTTCATGTCGGTTGAAAATTCTACAAGACTTTCACCTATGGTTATTATATCAATCTTTTTTTCCAAAGTTATTCTCCAAGCTCTTTTAAGGCTTTTTCCACGCGTCTGCTTATTTCAGCGTAAGAATATCCTTCATATAAGTCCCGTCCGACGCCGACCGCAACAGCTCCGGCATTGAGGTAAGACTTTACTTCATTAAGCTTAACGTTCCCCAGCGGAAGTACATTCAAAAACGGCATAGGACGCAGCAGGTCTTCCAGATACATTATTCCGCCCAGCGCTGTTACCGGATAGATTTTAACCACCTGAATACGGGCTTTCCATGCGTTATAAGCCTCGTTCGCAGTGGAAGTTCCGGCTATGTAAGGAATTTTCTTATCTTTTGAAAGTTTAACCATATTCATGTGGAATATAGGAGAAGATATTATTTTGGCGCCGGCGTCAATTGCCGCTTGGGCCTGAATTGAGGTGATTATGTTCCCGGCGCACACTATTGAAAACTTTGAAATTTCTTCAATAACCTTTAAAGTCTGTGAGGTTTCAATGTTAACTTCAAATATATTAATGCCGCCGTCTGCCAGAGCTTTCGCAATATCAGTCATTTTGAGCGGGCCGCCGCGCAGTACCGGAAAAATTTTTGCTTCTGACAAAACGTTAATTAAGTTTTCTTTCATATCTATCCTTTTTTCAAAAAATATTATATCATGAATATCATGGTAAACTTAAAAACATTTGTAAAATCAAAAACATTTTTTATATATTCCGTTTTGGTGCATATATTACTTTCTGTGGTTGTGGTGCTTGTATCCTGGAACTTTTTTGAGCCTAAAATTTACAACTCCATGATTAGAAATTTCAACGCTGTAAAAACAGGCTCTGAGGATGTAGTTGTTATTGTGATAGATAATAAATCAGTGGCAAGATACCGCTGGCCGTGGAAAAGAGAATTATACGGAAAAATTTTTGAATATTTAAGCGCTTACACCAACGCAAAAACGCTGGGGTTTGACTCGATTATTGTAACTCCTGATTTGCTTAACCCTGAATCGGATATCCGGTTTTATAATTCAATAAGAGATATTGACAATTTAGTTGTGGGTTTCAGCCTGTCGCAGAGCCGGTATGAGAATTTTGAAGACGGCGAATTATACAACCGCAGATTTTACGAAAAATTTAAAGTTAATATAAAAGATGAGCGCAAAAAAACTCCGCCTTCAGTCTACAACAGCATATTCAAACTGCAGCCGTCATATTTTGACGCCGTAAAATACGCGGGAGCAACAAGCGTTACATTAGACTTTGATAATTACATAAGGCGCACCGACCAGATTGTGTCTTTAGGCGGTGATAAATACCCGTCTCTTGCGTTAAGGATGTACCTTCTGCGCAATAACATAACAAATCTTACCTTGTATGACAATAAGATTATTGCGGGCGGACTTAAAATACCCGTGTTTACAAGCAAGTTCGGTATTCAAAATTATGTGCATTACTATAAGCTTTACCCTGACAGCGACTGCACCCATAAAAAATATTCCGCAATTGATTTAATTGACTCGCTTGACGCGCTTAAAAAAGGTAAAAAGCCCGTAATAGACCCCGCCGAATTCAACAACAAATCTGTTTTGGTAGGGATGAACGCCAGCGCTAACGGGGTAAGTCTGGAAGATGTGCTTTCAACCCCGATACTGCCTAAGCATCCCGGAGTTGATATTCAGGCGACATTTCTGGATAATCTTATTCATAACGAATTTGTAAGACAGACTGAAATCTGGCAGGAAATTCTGCTTCTGGTATTCATAAGCATCGGAGCTTTCTTAATTATTAAAGGCAGGTCATTTTTAAAATCGCTTACAATGCTTACAGGCTTTGGCGTTCTCTATTATATATTCGCGGTAGTGTGCTTCATGCATAACTTTGCAATGTCCGTTCTTACTCCGCTTGCAGTGCTTTTAGTCACTATGGTTTTTGCGTATTCATACCAGTTTATTGCGGAGGGCAGACATAAGGAAAAAATTAAAAACGCTATGGGTAAATACCTTTCCCAAGATATTATGAAAAACGTTGTTCAGAATATTGACGACATAAGGCTCGGCGGAAAAAGGTCTTATGTAACGGTTCTTTTCTCTGACATAAGGGGTTTTACCTCAATGAGCGAGAATATGAGCGCGGAAGAAATTTCCGTAGTCCTGAATGAATATTTTTCGGAAATGGAACCGATAATAACCGGATACAACGGAGTTATTAATAAATTTATCGGGGATGCTATTATGGCTATTTTCGGCGAACCGGTTCAGGACATTAACCATCCGGTAAATGCCGTAAAATGCGCGCATGAAATGCTTAAGAAGGTTCACCAGCTTCAGGGAAAATGGCTTAACGAAGGCAAACCCGAAATTGAAATAGGAATAGGCATTAATACAGGCGAGGCATTTGTAGGGAATATCGGCTCCGAAAAACGTCTGGAATATACGGTTATCGGCGATACGGTGAACATTGCAAGCAGAATAGAAAGTTACAATAAAGTTTACAAGACTAATTTTCTCATAAGCAGCTCAACGTATTCTTATGTAAGCGGCATTGTGGATGTAATAAAAATCAGCGAAGTAACAATTCGCGGGAAAACAAAAAAGATGGATATTTATGAAGTTCTGCGAGTGGCATGACGAACAGGGTTGAAGGGTTAACCCTCTCCCTGCCCCCTCACCTGAATTTCTAAATTTCGTCATTGCGAGGACGAATGTAATGAGGACGAAGCAATCCAGTAAATTCAATGTTTTTGACTGGATTGCTTCGCTGCGCTCGCAATGACATATCAATGAAAAATTGACACTCTCCTCAAGGGGGAGGGTAAACTAACCCTATTCACCTAATCACTTATTCACCTATTCACTTAATAAACAATAAAACCCTCATCCGGAGCACCTTCTCCCAGAGGGAGAAGGGCAGGCTGAGCCTGCACCCATTACATGTGTTCTACCCAAGATTTATTCAACCTTTCAACCATTCAACTAAAAAGCTATCCCTCCAGCCCTCTATACCCCACCCCGAAATTTGCCAAAGCAAATTTCGACCCTCCCTCAGGGGGCATTGTTAACTTTGCATTGTTTCGTCATTGCGAGGAGGGCGTAAGCCCGACGCGGCAATCCAGTAAATTCAACGATTTTGACTGGATTGCTTCGTCCTCATTACATTCGTCCTCGCAATGACAAAGCAATAAAAAGTTAACACTCTCCCCTCAAGGGGAGGGTAATCTAACCCTATTCACTAAGCACTATTTACTAAAAATTAAGCCTTTCAACCCTTCAACCTTTCAACTATCATTCCTATTCACCTATTCACTTAATCACCTATTCACTACTTAATACTTTTGCCTATTGATTTATCCGCCTGATGATTGTAAAATATATTTATGGAAGGAAGAAACAGAAAAATATGGATTGCGCTGATTGCGCTTGCGGGTCTGATTACAACAATCAAGCTGGCGTTTATTTATTATGACGCAAATTTTAACCCCTATGCGCTCTCAAGCTTTTGCTCGGTAAATGATTTTATTGACTGTGACGGTATTGCAAAAACATCGCATTCACAGTTTTTTGGTGTGCCGCTTGCATTGTGGGGAATGTTTCTTTACGCATTTATCTTCCTCATGCTCTGCGCGGACAAGCTGAAAGCCCGTTTGAAAATCTTTGAAGTTTTCAAAAATCCGCTTGATTACATTGCGGCGCTGGGAATTCTTTCTTTCGCAATATCAATTCTGCTCCTGCTGGTAAGTCTTTTTGAGATTAAAAAATTATGCGTTTTGTGCATGCTGACTTATATTTTGAATTTAGCAATCGCTTTAGCGGCGGCGGATTTCAGGAACGGCGGTTTTATGCGCGTTTTCAGGAACAGCGTAATCGATTTTATAGACGGCGTAAAGCGGTATAAAGCGGCGTTTATTGCGGCGGTGATTGCTGCGGCGCTGCTGCTGGCCTATACGGGCACGAGTTATGTTCTGGCTCCGCAGGTGAAAAGAGCGGCGGATTTTAAAGAATTTGTAGAAGCAAAAATGAATAAATACAAAGTTTCGGGTAATATTCTCGGCGCACAAAACCCGGAAGTTATTGTAGATGTTTATTCCGATTACAAATGTCCGATATGTTATGCGCATAATATTATGATACACAAGCTTGCAAAAGAGCTGAAAAATATCCGGGTTATTCACCATAACCTGCCGCTTGATATGGAATGTAATAAGTACTTGCAGCGCGAATTCCATAACGGCTCGTGTCTTGCCGCAAAATATGAGCTCGCCGCGGAAATTCAGGATAAGGCATGGGATATGAATGATATTTTGTTTCAGTACAGACCGTCGTCCGAAAATGAAATATTGAAATTGTCAAAAATAGCGGGGTTTGATGTTGAAAGACTTGAAAAAGACGCAAACAGCTCTGAAGTTGCCCAAAAATTAAAATCCGAAATTGACGAAGCTTACAAGACAGGTCTTGAAGGAACTCCCGTAACAGTAATAGACAAAGAGACAGTAGTCGGTATAAAGCCGTACAAGGATTTTAAAGGCTGGTTTGTTAAAAAAGGCGCAAAATGACCATACTTTTGCATACCTGCTGTGCAATATGCTCGGGATATCCGATAAAACATCTTCAGGATATAGGATATAATGTCAGCGCGTATTTTTATAACCCGAATATTTTCCCCAAAGCGGAATATGAAAAGCGTCTTGAAGCACAGCGGATTTTATGCGGGCATTTGAATTGTGAATTAATTGAAGCGGAATACGAGCCGCAGGATTTTCTGCAAGCTGCAAAAGGACTTGAAAAAGAACCGGAAAAAGGCAGACGCTGCGATAAATGTTTTGAACTGCGCCTGAGAAAAACCGCGCAAAAGGCACAAGCATCGGGGATAAAATATTTTTCAACTTCAATTCCGATAAGTCCGCATAAGGATTACAAAAAAATAACACAAATCGGCTTACAGATTGCTGGCGAAACCGGTTTGACCTACGTTGCAATTGACTTTAAGAAAAAAGACGGATTTTTGAAAACAAATAAAACAGCAAAAGAACTGGGGCTTTACCGTCAAAATTACTGCGGCTGCCGGATTAACCCGGAATTTCCCTGCCATTCCGATTGTTGAAGGGCGAATAAGAGGTATAGAGGGCCGGAGGTATTGAGGTATGGCTAGTTGTCAAGTTTCGCGGTATACTGGTGAGCAAATTCGGGTTTTTTCTTAAGACGTTCCGGTATGACAGGGAGTTTTGCCCTCAAGAGACTTTAATCGTTTTGCGCAGTTGTATGCTTCAGGATAATCACGCAGGTGACCTCTGAGTTGTTCGTGGGTTTCATAATAGAATATCTTAACGGTTGTTAAAGTCCTGTTAATACGCTCTACCTGACCTCCAAGGATGTTCTGCGGTGTTCAATTTCTTCTTCTTCTTCTTTTCAAAGTTTTTGAAACAGCGTTTCAATATTGACGTTTCCCCCAGTGTCCGTGAACTGGGCATCATTATCTGTCAGTATTTTGTTAATTTTGTATGGCACAACCTCAAGCAATTTCTTCAAAAAATCAGCGGCATCTTATTGTGTCTTCGTTTTGTAAAGCTTTGCAAATGCAAACTTTGAAGTCCTGTCGATTCCTACAAACATCTGCAATTTCCCTTGCTGATGGTTTGACGTAATACCCAAAGGCGCATCGTAAGTGAAGTTTCGGTTTTTCCATTTTTGAACGGTTTTGAGGTTAAGCCCGTATTTTTTAGCAAGGGATGGTAATCTCGCTACGCACACTCTGTGTCGTTCCGGCGAGTTTGTGTAATATCTGACCCATAACGCTTTCCTCTTCTGTTAGAACTATTTAAACATGGATAAAATTATTAAGCAGGAGGTTAGAAAAATGAATGTAGTAGAACCAATACGAAACAGAAAAGAACTGAAGCGAATCGAAGCAATTCTCGCAAGAAATCAGCAGACCGGTGGGCGGGACTTGCTGTTTTTTGTCTTGGGAACAAACAGCGGCTTGCGGATTTCGGATATTCTAGGCTTGGATGTCGGTAGTGTCAAATGTAAACACCATATTGACATTATTGAAAAGAAAACCGGTAAGTACAAGCGTTTCCCCGTAAATAGCAAATTAATGCCGTTGATTTCCGCTTTTGTGCACGGGCGTGATGACGATGAACCCCTGTTTATGACACGTTTTAATCATCGATTAGACCGCGTTCAGGCTTATCGAATAATTAACCGAGCATGCAGAACCGCAGGTATCACTTGCAGGGTCGGAACGCACACGCTGCGCAAAACCTTTGGTTATCACCATTACCGGCAGTTTAAGGATGTTGCAATTTTGCAGAAAATCTTTAACCATTCAAGTCCTGCCATCACTCTGAAATACATCGGGATCGACCAAGATAAAATCGATGAAAGCTACAGTAAGTTCATTTTGTGAACATTTGTAAATACCAACGAAAACCCATGCCTGCGTACCGGTAAGGCTTCAAACTCCTAATACAACACAATTTATGACAACATAATCACCATTGTGTTGTATTAATTCATTCTTAACTTTAAGAATACCACAAGCACAGAAGTTTTTACGCTTTTTTTGTAAAAATTTGTGTTGTCATTTTTACAAAAAACGGAAAAAAGCATCTTTCAAAGTCCACATGTCTAAAAGGCTCCATGCCTTAATACAACACAATGGTGATTATGTTGTGTTGAGTCGAAGTTAGGAATAATACAGAATGGCAAATATAGCTGTTGAAAATTTAATAGTCGGAGCAGGGTTTTCGGGGGCAACAATCGCAAGGCTTCTTGCTGAGACAGGACAAAAAGTCCTTGTAATTGACAAGAAAGACCACATCGCAGGCAACAGCTTTGATTACGTTGATGAAAACGGCATTTGCATCCACAAGTACGGTTCGCATATTTTCCACACCGATAACGAAAAAGTGTGGAGTTTCTTAAAGCAATTTTCAGATTTCAACGGTTACACGCACAAAGTCGTTGCGGTGATTGACGGGATTGAAACAGTAATCCCTTTTAATATAAATACGCTCTATGATGTTTTTTCTACCGACACGGCGCAGCGTTTGGAAGAAAAACTGCTCGGCAAATATGAGTTTGAAACGAAAGTGCCGATTACGGAATTTCAATCGCAGGACGATGAGGATTTGAAATTTCTCGCAGATTTTATTTACAAAAAAGTTTTTGAAGGGTACAGCACAAAGCAATGGGGGCAAATTCCCGACAAAACCGTAATGGCGCGAGTGCCTGTTTTTGTAAGCCATGACGACCGATATTTTCAGGATAAATACCAGGGCATCCCAACGGGAGGCTATACGAAATTATTAGAAAAAATGCTTGACCATGAGAATATTGAAGTGCGCTTGAATATGGATTTCAAAGAGATCCTGAAACAAGTTCAGGATGACGTAAAAGTTTTCTACACGGGTTCGATTGATGAGTTTTTTGATTATAAATTTGGCGTTTTGCCGTATCGCAACGTAAATTTTGAATTTGAAACCATGAAGCGCGAATTCTATCAGTCAAACTCCGTTATCAATTACCCCTGCGACCACGATTTTACACGTATTCACGAATACAAATATTATCTGAACGACAAATCAGATAAAACCGTGATTGCTAAAGAATATTCCCAAGCCTTTGAGGTCGGTAAAAACGAGAGATATTATCCGATTGCGGCAGAGGATAACCAAGCACTATATGAAAAGTATTTGCGTGAGAGACCTGAGAATGCTTATTTCCTGGGCAGGCTCGGCGACTACAAATACTATGACATGGACGATGCGGTGGAACGTGCAATGAATTTGTTTGAGGAATTAAATGCTGTTTCAAAGCCGCTTGCGGAGGTGCCGGTATGATTTTAGTCACAGGCGGAGCGGGATATATCGGAAGCCATTGTGTTTTGGCTTTACAGGAGGCGGGTTATGAGGTAGTTGTGTTCGACAATTTATCGTCCGGCCATAGTGAAGTCATCGGCTGTACTGAGTTATTTCAGGGCGATTTGACAAACTTGCCGGATATTATGGCTGTTTTTGAAGGACGCAAAATTGATGCTGTGATGCATTTTGCGGCGAAGATTGAAGTCGGCGAAAGCGTCATTGCTCCGCAGAAATACTATTACAATAACGTTTACGGCACATTAAACCTTTTAAATGCAATGAAAGAATTTAATGTGAGCAAAATCGTTTTCTCATCAACCGCTGCGGTTTACGGCGAGCCTGAATATACTCCGATTAATGAAAACCATCCTAAAAACCCAATCAATCCATACGGCAGAACCAAATTAATGATTGAGAATATTTTGGACGATTACGACAAGGCTTACGGGCTGCGCAGCGTTTGTTTCAGGTATTTTAATGTCGCAGGTGCGGATACCCAAGGGCGCACGGGCGAATGGCACGAGCCTGAAACGCACCTAATCCCTAATATTTTGAAAGCCGGCAGCGGAAAAATTTTTGAAATCTACGGGGCTGATTACGATACGAAAGACGGCACTTGCATCAGGGATTACATCAATGTTGAAAATTTGGCACAGGCACACCTTTTGGGCTTGGAATATTTGTTGAACGGAGGAGCAACCGACTGCTTTAACCTCGGCACGAATGAGGGCAGCAGCGTGAAGGAAGTTTTCGCCGCATGTGAAAAAATCACCAAGTCTGAAATCCCCGTTAAAATCCACCCGCGCCGTGCAGGTGACGCAGCTGTTTTGGTTGCGGATAATTCAAAAGTAAAATCTGTGCTAGGCTGGTCGCCGAAAAAAACACTTGAGGACAGCATTGCAAGTGCTTACCAATGGGAAAAATCATTACAGGGGGTGCTGATTGCCTAAAGTTTCGGTAATTGTACCTATTTACAATATGGAAAAATACTTGCAAAAGTGTTTGGAAAGCCTTGTTTCGCAGACTTTACAGGATATGGAAATAATCTGTGTTAATGATGGTTCAACTGACCGCTCAGGTGAGATTATAAATTCATACGCAGCAAAAGACAGCCGTATTAAAGTTATTAATAAAGCGAATACAGGCTACGGACACACTTGCAATGTCGGTTTGGATGCGGCTGCATCAGAATATGTTGCGATTTTAGAAAGTGATGATTTTGTTGACAAAAATATGTACTCTGATTTATACGCACTAATCACCGAAAATAACTGCGATATCGTGAAATGCGAATGGTGGGAATACACGGGCAAAAACAAAAAAACGATGAAGGCTGCAACAATTATTACCAAGTTAAAGCCCGGTAAAATATCAAGCACTAAAGAAAAGAAAAAATTTCTGAAATCCCCTGCATCTATTTGGTCATTCCTGTATAAAAAGAGCTTTCTTGATGAAAATAATATCCGCTTTTTAGAAACTCCGGGCGCAAGCTATCAGGACACTTCATTCAATTTCAAAGTGGTTACGCTCGCAAAAGATATTTATATCACAAGTAATGCATATATTTATTACCGCAAGGACAATTTAAGCTGTTCTACGTTAAGACAAGACGGCGGCGAATTTATTTTTGAAGAATACGAAGAAATCAACAGGTTTTTGAATGAACATCCCGACTTGAAAGAGATATACAAAGGACGGAAATTCCACAAAGAGTACGATGCCTATTCTTGGAATCTGAAGCGGGTTGCACCTAAGTACAGAAAAGAATGTTTTGAAAAATTTGTGGATGCATTTAGGGCTTATTATGAAAACGGCGAGTTGGACGACAAGGCATTTGAATTTTTAAGCAAATCAAAAGCGATGCTTTTGGTGAATGACCCGAAAAAAGCGTGGAAAAAGTTCCAATGGAAATTTATCGAAACAGCGTGGAAAAAATTCAGACGCAGTTTTATTTCTGTGCGGATTAACCACAAGCGTGCCAGTGTTGAAATTTTAGGAAAGCAGATTGTGAGGATTGAATGAAGCCCAAAGTTTCTGTCATAATCCCCGTTTATAACGTCGAAAAATACCTGCACGAATGCCTCGATAGCGTGGTTAATCAGACGCTGCGCGAGATTGAAATTATTTGCGTAAATGACGGTTCGCCTGATGGTTGCGGCAAAATTTTGAAAGAATATGTGGCAAAAGACAAGCGCATAAAAATAATCGACAAGCCAAACGGCGGCTATGGTTCGGCTTGCAATGCGGGTCTGGACAAGGCAGCAGGTGAATATGTCGCAATCGTTGAGTCTGACGATTTTATCGCACCGAAAATGTATGAAAGGCTCTACACTCTCGCACAAGAACACGATGTCGATATTGTAAAATCTTGTTTTTTTGAAAACTACGACACCCCAAAATATAAAAAAGTTAAAAAAATACATTGGAACAAAGATTTTGATTTGCCAACCGCGCCGTTCACAATCTATGAGCATCCCGAATTTTTGTATTTTCATCCGAGTATTTGGAGCTGTATTTATAGGCTCAATTTCCTGAAAGAAAACGGTATTCGGTTTGTTGAAGCGGGGGGTTCGGGGTGGACTGATAACCCATTCCAAGTGCAAACAATGTGCCTTGCAAAAAAGATTTTTTATACCAATGAAGCATTCTATTACTGGCGAAACCTGAATAGGAGCAACGCAGACGACTTAAAAGATTACACTGTGCCGTTCAAGCGTAGCGATGAAATCCACAACCGGCTTGCTGTCCAAAGCATAACGGATAAAAATCTGCTTAATTGCTTGCATCGGCGCGAACTCACTTACATTAAAATCGTGCTGCAAATATTGAAGTTTAATGAAATAAAAACCGCAAAGCCGTTGATGGCAAAAATGTACAGCCGAATGGGCAAAAAAATGCCAAGCATATACTTTGCCTGGATAAAGGCGCAAATTAAAAAAACTCAAAAAAGGGTTCTGAGTATTAGATGGAACAGGCGCGAAAAATCCGTGCGGCTACTGGGGAGGATGGTATATGAAAAATAAGCCAAAAGTTTCGGTGGTTGTTCCGATTTATAATGTTGAAAAATATTTGCACGAATGTGTGGATTCCATTTTGGCGCAAACCTTGCCGGATATAGAGGTGATTCTTGTTGATGACGGCAGTCCTGACGGATGCCCGCAAATTGTGGATGAATACGCTGCAAAGGATCCTCGCGTTGTGGCAATTCATCAGCCGAACAGCGGCTACGGTGTTGCCGTAAACAATGGGGTTTCCGCCGCAACAGGCGAATTTATCGGCATTGTTGAATCGGATGATTTTATCGTACCCAAGATGTATGAAAAGCTCTACAATAACGCTGTTTGCAATGATTCCGATGTTGTGAAATGTAGTTTTTATGTCTACAATCCCGCATACAGAAGCAAGAAACACATCAACGAGCCATGGGACGTAAAATATATGGATTTATTTGATGCCCCGCAGGGCAGTTTTACGATTGCGGAATATCCGCCAATCGTTATGTTTCATTCATCTGTGTGGGCCTCGCTTTACCGCGCTGATTTCTTAAAAAACAACAGTATAAAAATGCTTGAAACCCGCAGTGCATCTTATCAGGACTTCCCGTTTATGTGCGAGGTAATGTCGAAAGCCAAGCGCATATCCGTTGAAAGCGACTACCTCTTGCATTATCGCATTTTTGCAGAGAATAACAGCACGCAACAAAAAAGCGAACGCCTGATAATGATGGCAACACAATGTATAAATGGTATTAATATTTTACAGCAAAATAATATTCTTAATTTTTGTCGTGAGGAAATTTACTTTCATTCATATATTGCAAACGAACGGTTTTTTGAGCGAATTTCTTGCAAATTCAAGCGACAATATTTTGACGAACTGCACCGCTTGTTTGCTCCGTTGGCGAACGACAAAACATTTACATTCAAATACTTCCACAAAAAAATGCAGCCACTTGCAAAGGCGATTATTGCGGGCGAGTATAGGAAAGCACTCCGGCTACTGTATTTAAGCGCCATCAAAAGGGAATTAAAGGTCATCAGAAAAACAATATTTTCCGTAAGAACTCAAAAGCAGCTAAGGATAATCATTGCCGGATTGCAAATCGCAAGAAAAGGCGACCTTTCGCACGACATACCGAGTTGGAAGCAGATCGAGATAGGGTGGAAATAATGAAAAAGGTTTTACAGAATATTTTTTCAATTAAAAATGAGCAACAACATAAAGTGTTACGTGTGCTTGGTGTAAAACTGAAAATTCGCAAAAAGAGAAAGACCTCCGGTGATTTGATTAATGAAAAATTCAAGTTGTTGGTGGATTTTACAGATTCTGATATCAAGTATGAACCTTCGGCAATAACGGCAGAAATTTTTGCAAATAGTATTGGACATGAACCGTTTGATGACAACATTGCAAGAAGCTACTTTTTAAGAGCGATGTATAAGCACAATCTAAAATATACGCCGGAAGAATATGTCCAGGATTTCAAAGAGGCTGTTTTTAATTGTTCATTTGCAAATAGAAAGTACATTGATTTTTGGGCAACTCAAGCCCATCAAAATCAGATGCCAAATTTCAAAGAAGATTTTGAAATATTGCTTAATAAGTATAGCATAACGGAGCTTGGATGGTTTGCTGTCTCTTTTTATGCATTAAGCCCGGATAACGAACAAAGAGTTTCAAAAATTATTCAAGATATAAAAAGCTCTTTTCCCGAGTATGAATTATGGCACTTTCCTGCCCTATGCCGCATTTGTGTTGAAAATAAAATTTTTATTGACGAAAGAACCACAAAGGCTGCAAAAATATTTGAAATCATGCAAAAAACAGACGAAAATACTTTTATTGATTTTGTAAAAGATAAAAATGTAGCAGTTGTAGGGAATTCACCTTGTGAAAAAGGACTTAAAAAAGGTAAAGATATTGATGCCCATGATATTGTAATACGTTTCAATAATTTTTCTACTGATGCGGAATACTCTGAGGATTATGGACAAAAGACGGATATTTGGTGCAGAGTTGTATCTTCAGATCAAATTTTTAGGGAAATTTCAGATGATACAAAGATGGTAATTCTGCCATCAAAATTGTGCTACTTTGAATTGTGGGATATTATTGATCGCATAATTGATTGGGACAAGGCAGGTGTGCCAATTGGCTGGTTTCCAATGCATGTTACACAAGAACTAAAGCAAAATTACGGCATTATGCGAGCTTCAGCGGGAATTAAAATGATTTATTGGATGAAAAAAATCAAAAAAGACTTAAATCCGCAAGATTTTTTCGGCTTTGCATTTACAGACCAACTGGAAAATTGGAACAACAGGCATTATTTCAAACTTAAAAACGAAACATTACAACACATAGGCTTGAATCACAATTGGCATTCGGAAAAAAGAGTGTTTGATGAATTAGTGAATAAAATTATTCAGGAGGATACTAATGCATAAAGTGATTAAATTTTGTGGGTTTAAAATAAAAATCAGACTTAATGAAGATGATTTGATGCCGTTGAGGGTGGCGAATCGTGAGCTTGAAGTGAAACTTTTAAAGGAACGTGAGAACTTTAGCAGGCTTATGAATTCTGACCCTCGAAAGCCTAAATGCTATTTGTTAAATGTAAACATTGGCAAAAGATTTCACGAACACGAAGGCGGCACAAGCGTAAGGGAAAATATTGAATACTTGTTAGACAAAAACGGCTTGGAGTTAGTTTGGACTGATGTCAACAACCCTGTGGAAGAAATCGATGAAGATTTTTTCAGGTTGATAATGTCAAAGTGCGACTTACTTTTGATAAATGGTGAAGGCATTTTACATCATAACCGCGGAGTGAACCATCTTCAAAAATGCAGGATAGCGAAGGAACTCGGCAAAAAAGTTGTCCTGATAAACGCAGTATGGCAGGAAAACTCTGAAACCAAAGAATATTTAAAATATTTTGATTTAATAAGCGCGCGGGAATCCTATTCTGCTAATGAAATGAAAAAAGATGGTGCGCTTGAGCCATTGGTGGTTCCTGATATGACCTTTTATAATCACAAAATTGAAGAGGGGAGATCCTCTTGTAAAAATCAACTGATTTTTACAGACAGTGTTGACATAGAAGTGTCGGCTCATTTGTGCAAACTTGCAAAAAATAACAACTCGCCTTATTTTTTCATGACTACAGAATCGGGTAATTTTACATCAAACATTAAAGGCAAACAATCCTTGCTAAAATACTCCGATATATCTGAAACTAAATACATTATAACAGGAAGATATCATGCCGCTTGTTTTGCAATTATGAACAAAATACCCGTACTTTGTGTTGAATCAAATACCTATAAAGTAAACGGGCTTATGGCCGATGCCGAGCTTGAGGAGCATCTTGTACTAAAGGCGGATGCAAAATCTTTGACACAAGATAGAGTCAGAGATTTTATGCTGCAAAACCATAGTGAATTTTGTAATAAAGCCGAAGAGTACTCCAAAAACGCCGTCTTGAAAATTGAGAACTTATTTGAAAAAATTAAGGAGATAGCGCTATGAATTATTCTATAAACAAATTTGAACAATTAAAGATTCAATTAAATCTGGATAAAGTCCCAAAATTTACAGAAATAAGGTTGGAAACTTCAAACATTTGCGGATATAGCGGCTTTATGTGTCCAAGGAAAAAAATGACAAGAAAGCTTGGCACTATGAGCATTGAAGATTTAAATTTAGTTCTCGATCGCTTTGATGATATCAAATACGAATTAGATTTTCACATGCACGGTTATGGCGAAGCTCTGCTTTGTGAGGATTTGCCTGAATACCTCAAGCTGGTAACAACACGAAAGCCAAATTTCACACCTTGCATTATTACAACACTGGGCTATAAAAAAGATAAACAATGGGTTGAAGCTTTATTTAAAAATGGCTTGAGTAAATTATCTATTTCTTGTTACGGTTATGATAAAGAAACGTATAAACAAGTTCACGGAGTTGACAGCTTTGAACTTGTTAAGGAAAATCTTGAATTTATCGCATCATTGCAAAATAAATACAATTTTCACTTAAAAGTCGTCCTTGATGAATTTGGAGATAATTATCCGCTTCCAAAAGGATATACGAATAAAAAAATCCAAAAACTAAAAGAAGATTTTGTACAATATTTGAAAAAAACAGGAATATCACGTATAAGCGAACGCGTCTTGCACAGTTTTGGCGGCGGATTTGAAAAACTTCAATCCGAGCAAAATAAACCCCCTTGTTCTGTTGTTTGGGGCAAAAGGCGGTCGCATATTCAAATTCTTTGGGATTTAAATGTTTGCACTTGCTGCCATGACTATGACGGCTCTATTCTTTGGGGCAACTTGAAGGAAAGGTCTCTTGAGCAGATATATAAATCGCCGCAAAGGATGGAGTTTATAAAGTCACTTTGCACCTTTGAACAAAGACCGCAATTATGCGTCAAATGCTCTGCTTTATCCAAGCCCGGACATTATGACGAGGAGTATAAAGCTATACAAGAATTTATGGGGGAGAAAAACAAATGAGTAAAGAAAAGGTGTTATTTTCATTAGATTTTTTGAGACTTTCCGAAACGTCTTACAAGACTAGGTTGTTAACCTTTTGGAATATTTTAGAGTATCAGCTTAAACTGGCAATTGGCAATAATGTTGAAAGATTTAACCCCTATAATTCAGGTTTTAATGTGGGAGAATTTTATAAATTAGCCGGTGTTCAACAAAATGAGCCTTTGAGCTGGGTTGGGCTCTATGCGCTAAAAGATGTCCCCGGCGCCGCAGTTCAATATTTTGCGAAATATCTAAAGGCTCCCCTTGTTATATACTATGGTGCCCCCAAAATTGTTAAAGCAATTCACAATAAGCTCAATATTCCATATATTAGTTTCGAACCACATCCCGTTAGATTTTTAGATGATATTTTCTTCTATTTTCAGACAAATAATGAGAAGATATTTAATCGCATAAAAAAATATCAAGTCGATGAAAGACTTTTTTATATTCAAGCCGGTTTGCATAAAGCAATGTTTGCACCCCAGCATGTTGATGTAAAACCAAATTCAATTCTTTTTGCGGGACAAACAAATGGAGACTCCTCTTTATATAAAGACGGAAAACTTTTAAGCATTTTCGATTTTGAGCACAGAATTAAAGAGTTTGGAGAAAAATATGAAAAAATTTATTACAAAGCTCACCCTTATAATAAAGATTTAGGTAAAACCATAAGTTTTTTAAAGCAATATCCCTTTGTTGAATTTATCAACGAAAGTGTTTATAAGCTAATGTCAAAAGAAAATATTGCAAAAGTATGCGCTATAACATCAGGAGTATGTTATGAGGCAAAATATTTTGGCAAAAATGTGGAATTTTTAAGCACGCCTCATCTAAACTTTAACTATTCAAAAGACTGTATATTTGATGAAACGATATCATTATCTGTGCTTAACGAATTTTTTGACCCACACTTTTGGAGTGATATTTTGCAAGACATTATACCAACTGTCCCCTCCCCGGGTTTTTTAATTCCACACAGAGCAAACCGTATCAGAGCCGCAATTGGCGGATGGTGGTCGATAGTTGAAATTGACCCGACAATTTGTTTGACAGACCTAAAATACGGCAATCTTGAAAATGAAATTTTAACCCTTAAACGAAGCAGGCCTTATTTTAAAATAAAATCGAAATTGCAAAAATTATTTAGAGGAAAAAAATATGACTAAAAATGATTATTTACAACAGTATAAAATTTTGCACACAGAAAACAATTATTACGGTGCAAGCTCTTTACGATATCTTGATTACGTTTGTATGATAATTGATTACTTAAAACCTAAAGTGGTACTGGATTTTGGATGCGGCAAAGCTGCTTTAATAAAAGAGCTCACGCAGCGCTATCCGACTATTGAGTTTTACGGCTACGACCCTGCAATCCCGGGACGCAATATTTTGCCGATTGAAAAAGCTGACTTAGTTGTAAATACGGATGTTTTAGAGCATATTCCTGAAGATGCGCTACCGGAAGTCATTGCAAAAATCGCATCCATATCTGATAATGCATTTTTCGTACTCCATCATGCACTTGCTCGCCAAATTTTACCAAACGGTCAAAACGCTCATTGTACAGTAAAGCCGCCACAGTGGTATTATGAGCTATTCAGTAAATATTTTAAAAATCCTTATCCTCTGCCAAGCAAAGATTTGCTCCGGTCAGCGGTCATAACTTTTACCCCGTCAGTGGATTTTTTGAATACATACAGCAGCATTACAAGACTTTCGCCGATTGTAGTAATGCAGGAAAACAGAAAAATTATCCCATATAGGTTAGGGAAGTTGATCTCATACTTTATTCCTAAAAAGAAAAATCGTAAGCATTTCCGCGAAAAGTATGTGCAAACGAAGAAAGGTTAATTATGAAACTCTCTAAAACAACCGCACAGAACTCATTTGAATACCGATGGCTTTTAAGCCGGATATTTCCGTATATCAAGCCATACATGGCACGTATAATAATCGGATTTTTAATTGCCGTTCCTGTCGGTATGCTTGACGGCGTGGTTGCGTTGTCCTTGAAACCATATATGGATTATGTTATTGGGCAAAAGGATTTGGTATTTGCGCTTTTTGGGCGTGATTTTTCAATAACTTGGCAGACAATCGCCTTTGCGATTCCCTTTGGAGTAGTTGCATTTGCCACGATTCAAGGGGTTTTAAGATATCTAAACAGCTATATTTCAAAATGGGTAAGTCAGAAAATTACAAACTGTGTTAAAATTGACCTCTTTAAGCGACTTGTTTACATGGACGCTTCATTTTTTGACGAAAATCGCTCAGGCATAATTCTTTCAAGATATTCAAGCGATGCCAAAACCGCATCTGACGGAATTGTAGACAGGTGCGAAGGCATTATTGTGTCGGGTTTTGGCGCTTTGAGTCTGATTGCCGTTATGCTTTATAGTTCTTGGAAGTTAGCAGCAGTGGGCGTTTTCGTTCTGTGTGTTGCATTTATTCCTGTACATTTAATGAGAAAAAGAATACGCAATGCCTCAAATAAAAATATGAAAATCGGCAGCAGTATTAACACCAATTTCAACGAAACCTACCATGGCAACCGTGTTATGCGGGCATACCGCCTGCAAGAGCATCGTGTATCCCGTCTTTCTGCGAAGATAAAGGAGTCTTTTGATGTTGATATGTCGCTAACAAAGCGTTCGGGGTGGATGTCGCCCCTGATGTATTTGATTGCCTCAATCGGGATTGCGATTGTATTGAGCTATGGAACGCAATTAATTACAAGCGGACAAATGACTGCCGGCTCATTCGCATCGTTTGTAACGTCCCTTCTCTTACTTTACAAGCCTGTTAAAACATTGGGCAATACGATGACGGGGCTTCAAGGCACGTTCGTTGCAATGGGGCGTGTATTTGAGTTGTTTGATTTATACCCTGAAATACAAGATGGCGAAAATGCCATTGCGATGAAGGGATTGAGCAGCGGAATTGAATTTAAGGATGTATCTTTTGAATATGTCGCCGAGCGGCCTGTTTTGAAAAATATTAATTTGAAAATCCGGAAAGGTGAAACCCTTGCAATTGTTGGAAATTCCGGAGGAGGTAAATCTACTCTAATAAGTCTTTTGTCACGCTTCTATGACGTAACATCGGGTGCAATCACAATTGACGGGGTTGACCTGCGCGACTTGATAACGGATTCCTTGCGAAAAAATATCGCCCTTGTGTTTCAGGATAACTTCTTGTTTTCAGGCACAATTAGAGAAAATATTTTGATGGGAAATTATGATGCAAGCGAGAACGAATTGGAGCGCGCGGTAAAATCGGCACACCTTGAAGAAATGCTCGCTGAACTCCCTGATGGACTTGACACTTTAATCGGTGAGCGCGGCACAACGCTTTCGGGCGGACAGCGTCAACGTGTTGCGATTGCGCGGGCTATGATTGCAAGCGCCCCGATAATTATTCTTGATGAAGCAACATCGGCTCTTGATAACAAATCAGAAGCGATTGTTCAAAAAGCCCTCGACAATTTAATGCAGGATAAAACTGTATTTGTAATTGCCCACAGGCTTTCCACTATTAAAAATGCCGACAGGATTGCTGTAATCAATGAGGGCGAATTGACGGAACTTGGTACGCACAGCGAGCTTATGGATATCAAAGATGGCAAATACAGACATTTGTACAAAATGCAATTCAAAACGCAGGAGGAGGCGCTTTAAGCCAAGGTGTATGAGAGAAATAACAAATAGAGAGCGGGATTGTCGCTTGTTGCACTCGGTTATACAAACGAAGAGATTGCAAAATCACTTGCTATAAGCGTTCATGCGGTGAAGCTGATCTAATTAATGAAACTCTTGCGATGCCGGGTATTATTAAACACCCGAATTCTTTTTTTAGCTCTACCAACCTTATTTGAAGTTTTTCATCATCCAGCTTTCCTATACTGTACAACTAGAGAGGCAAGATAGAAAAGTTGAAGAGATTCAAGGATTTATTAAACAAACTTGGGAACAAGAAAATTATCATATTTTCTTTAATAATTTGTTCTGTGCTGTGTTTTGTTACCGAATTTGCAGTAAAGGAGATGAAACTTGCAGCTTAATGTTGAAAAAATGAAGAATTTTGATGATAAATTAAAAGAAAATACCGTCAAAAAAGGTCATAAAATACCGGGTAATCCTATTATCAAGATAGATAACAGTGGCGGCTTATGCTGCAACCAGTTATGCGGCTTGTTACCCTGTGGATGAGTTTCAGGGATAACAGGGAGGTTGTGTTGGCGGGGATGTTTTTTCCATACCTCTTAACCTCCTGTTCACTAATCCCTATTTACTAATATTATCAAGTTGTACAATGTGATTTTTTAGTCCGCCTGTTATATTAATACTATGAAACTAGTAATTCTCGGAGGTGTTGCCGCCGGAGCAAAAGCTGCCGCAAAAGCCGGAAGACTTTTGCCGGATGCGCAAATCGATATTTACACAGACGACACTCACGTGTCTTACTCCGCATGCGGTTTGCCTTATTATATTGAAGGAAATTTTGAGAATTACGAAATTCTCCTTGTGCGTTCACCGGAAGAATTTAAGGCGCAGGGAATTAACGTGCATCTCCAACACCGCGCTATTAAGATTTTACCCGAATCTAAACAGATATTAATATTCAATATAGTTGAAGAAAAAGGATTTCTTATTGAATATGATAAATTGATTATAGCAATCGGCGCAAGCCCGGTTATACAACAGATTAATAATATTAATTTAAAAAATATCTTTACTCTGCGAAAAATTGAAGACGGAATTGCCGTTAAAGAAAAGGTTTTGCGCTCAAAGAATGCCGTAATTGTCGGAGGCGGCTACATTGGGGTAGAGCTTCTGGAAGCTTTTGTACAGCAAGGGCTGCGCACCACATTGATTGAATATGCTCCGCATATTATGCCCATGTTTGACGATGATATTTCAAAAATTATTAAAAATCAGCTGACAGAACACAGCAACAGCCAATATGAAATTCTGACTTCTGAAATAATATCGGAATTTTCCGGCGATATGGACGGGGTTCGTTCCGTGAGAACTACGTCGGGGCTTGATATTCAGACCGATTTAGTAATGCTTTGTACGGGTGCGAAGCCAAACGTAGAAATAGCTATGGATGCAGGGATTGCAATAGGAGAAACAGGCGCTATTAAAGTTAACGAAAAAATGGAAACAAATATTCCCGATATATACGCCTGCGGAGACTGCGCAGAAGAAACTCTTGTGATAAATAACACTAAAATTTGGATGCCGCTGGGTTCAATAGCCAACAAGGAAGGACGCTGCGCTGCTATGAATGCCTGCGGTTTTGAAGATATTTTTCCGGGTGTGCTTGCCTCTGCCGTAACCCGCTGTCTTGATTTAACTATGTCTTTAACGGGTTTAACCGAAAAAAACGCACGAAAACACGGCTTTAAGCCTGTTTCGGCTACCGTAACAAAAAACGATAAAGTAGGTTATATGCCTGATGTTAATAATATTACGCTAAAGCTTGTTGCAGACAGCGAAAGCGGACTTTTACTGGGCGCGCAGGCAGTTGGTACGGGAGATGCAGATAAGCGTATTAATGTTTTTGCCTCAGCGCTGCTCGGGAAGCTTACGGTTGAAGAGTTCTTGGCGCACGATTTAACGTATGCTCCGCCGTTCTCTCCCACAATCGACCCGCTGCTCAATGCCGCGCAAATCCTTGCATCAAAGATTAAAAAAACGTTATAAAGGCTCACGTATTTACAAATCCGCTGCTCTCAAGTTCTTCATTAAATTGCTCATAAGTACACTGCATATCGGCATTTTGCGCATATTCCATAAATTCTTCATGTTCTACACCTCTGCCGTTACAAATATTTTTTATTGAATCGACAAACTGTTGTCCTACTGAATGTTGCTCGGGCAAGTTATATTTAGCTATTTTTTCCGTGAAAATTCCATATTCCGATAAACCTTCGAGATAATAAGCGGAGCCGTGTATGCTGCCAATGCTATTATCAATACAAAGCGGCACATCAGGCAGTTCTGCCAGTTCAGCCTCAGCAGCTTTGAACTCATCTACAAGACCTTCTTTTTCAAGACGCTCCATCATGTAAGGATCAACACCTTTGACGTATCGTGCGTACACATCTTTATAAGGTTCACCGTATTTAAGAGTGACGAAATAAGCGCCGAAATTTTGATTGTTTATGCTGTTAATTTTCATGGATATATTAAATCCGCGCAGAAAATTTTTTGCCGGTTAGTTACAAATATTTACAACGTGCTTTGCCATTCTTTCATCCATAGCAATAATATTACGCTAAAGAAGAACCAATTACAAATCCGTTACTCACAAGCTCTTTCTTAAATTGCTCAAAAGAAGCTCGATTATCAAAATAATTTTTTCCGCCTGCATACAGCATAAAATTTTTATGTTCTTTACTGCTGCTGTTACAAATATTATTTGTTAAATCAACAAACTGTTGTCCGTAACCCTTAGAAGGTGATTTAGTTATTTTTTCTATGAAAACCTTATATTGCCAGAAACCTTTAAGATAATAAGTAGTGCCGTCGGCGGTGGCAGCACTGGTATCAATACAAAGCGGCACATCAGGCAATTTTGCCAGTTTAGCCTCAGCAGCTTTGAACTCATCTGCAAGACCTTCTTTTTCAAGATGCTCCATCATGTCGGGGTTAACACCTTTGACGTATCGCGGTAATTCATTACGTTCACGTGATTTAACAGTGACGAAGTAAGCGCCGAAATTTTGATTGTTTGTGCTGTTAATTTTCATGGATATATTAAAGCAGCGCACAAAATTTTTTGCTTGTTAGTTACAAATTTTTACAATGTGCTTTGCCGCTCTTTCGCCCAAAGAGTGCTAACATTCATAGAGATACTTATTCACCGGTACCTAAACTAATTGAATGTTTTTTTGTATATTTTTGGAGGCAATATCTACGATATTTCTGATAGCAGCCATCATAGAAATTTCAGACTCCAGTTTATTTACGCATGAGCCGACGCCGACAGCGCTTGCGCCGGCAGTGAAGGCAAACGGAGCCGTAACCGCATTAATACCGGTTGCGCTCATAACAGGTGTTTCAATATTTGCACAAAGTTCAATTGTGTTGGAAATTGTCAATTGAGCCCGTTCCATTAACCCTTTTACGCCGTCAGACTGTTCCGAGCCGAAGTGTCCTTCTGTCTGGATTAAATCAACCCCGATTTCTTCAAGCTGTCTTGCCAGCTGAATTTGTTCGTTTACCGGGATTTCGCCGGGAATTGTGACACAGAAAAATACATTGCGTCCTGCCAGTTCAACGGTTTTTTCCGCTAACTCAAGAACATCTTCCGCACATAATAATAAACCTTTTTTGTAAAGTGCATCAAAGTTTCCCAGTTCAATGGCGTCAGCGCCGAGTTCAACTGCTTTTGCCAGTTCTTCAGGGATAATTGAAGAAACGAACACCGGTAAATCTGTCATATTGCAGACTTCGGTTATAATTTCTTCTTTTGCGCAAATATCAATTGCGCTTGCGCCCGAACTTTGCGCAGAAGCAACTACTTTTCGGATATTGTCAATATCAAAGTTGTCAATACCCGCGATAATTTTTACCGCTCTTTTTTCATCTAAATGCTGTTTGAATAAATCAATCCTGCTCATTTTCATACCCTTTCAATTACTTACTATTGAATTGTACATTAAAATTGTAAGAAAAACAATAACTAGCCTGATTTTTCCATTTTCAGCGAATGAAATTATATGCCGGTGTTTCATAATTTTAATATGTTTAAGAGAATAATTTTGTTAATGATGTTTTTAGTTTTGCCGGTCTTTGCCTACGAAGCGGACGAACTTATAAACATAAGCGTTTACGAAAAGATTAACCCTGCGATAGTGGCTATTGACGCGCAGATTCCGGACGGTTTTTCAGCGGGAACCGGCTGTGTTATAAAGTCAAACGGATTAATCTTGACCGGCTCGCATGTTGTTGAAGGCGCTAATACTATTGAGGTGAAAATTAATAACGGACAGGTTTACAAGGCGGATGTAGTTGCAAAAGCCGGCAAAAATAACGATTTAGCTGTTTTGAAAATAAATCCGAAAACACCTTTGAAGACTATAGAATTCGGGGATTCGGAACAGGTTAAGGTAGGGCAGAGGGTTCTTGCAATCGGGAATCCGTTCGGGTTTTCGGGAACGCTTACGCAGGGGATAGTTTCCAGAATTGACTACGCGAAAGGCCGTATTCAGACAGACGCTTCCATAAATCCGGGATGTTCGGGCGGGCCTCTGCTCAATTCTAAAGGGCAGGTAATCGGCATAAGCCAGTCAATTTATAACCCTGACAATAATATTTCCAATATAGGAATAGGGTTTGCAATTCCGATAAATGACGCAAAGAAATTTGTAGCGGCAGTGCTTGCGGACGACAGCACAGTCCGGCGAAAAAACAAAATAGTTATTAGTAAATAGGGAATAGGGAATAGTAAATTTCATGGGCTCTTTGCTTCTCCCTCTCCCTTAAGGAGAGGTCATTAACTTTTCAACCCTATTTACTATTTACTAACTTATATTATAATTAATACTATGGACAGAAGAACCGTAAAACTGCAAGGGTTTTGTATAGACACTTTTTCACAGGAGGAGGCGCTGGAGTTTGCGCAGTCAGGGCAGGTTATAACAATTAACCCGGAAATGGTTGTTAACGCAAAGAAAAATCCTGAATTCGCCAAAATTATCCGCGAAGCGCAGCTTGTAATCCCGGACGGCATAGGCGTGGAAACAGGATTAAGAATTCTGGGGGCTAAGGTTAAAAGAATTCCGGGTATTGAGTTTGCGGCAAAACTTCTGGAACGCTCGGCAGGCAAGCCGGTTGCGTTAATCGGCGCAAGCCATTCCGTAATTGAAAAAACAGTTAAGAATTTGCACAATGTAAATATTGTTTACTATCATGACGGATTTTTTGACGACCCGGCCGGAATAATTGAGCGGCTGAAAGAAAAACAGCCCGCAATACTGCTGGCGGCTATGGGTTCGCCCAAGCAGGAAGAATTTATTTACAATTTGAAAGAAATCCTGCCGAATACTTTAATGGCCGGAGTTGGCGGAAGTTTTGACGTCTGGGCGGGCGAGGCGGAAAGAGCGCCCTTAATCTTGCGGAAACTCGGGCTGGAATGGCTTTACAGAACTGTTAAAGAGCCGAAAAGGTTTAAGCGGATTTTTCCGGCATTGCCTTTGTTTATTTTGGAAGTTATAATAGAGAAAGTTACGGGGTATGTATATGTTAAGCAAAGATGAAATTCAGGAATTAAGCAGGCTGGCGAATGAGTCCAGACGTAATATTATTAAAATGGTCTATAACGCGCAGTCAGGACATATCGGCGGTGCGTTGTCAGCAGCGGATATTTTAACAACGCTTTATCACAAGTCCATGAGGGTTCCGAAACCCAAAGGCCGGCCGGGTTATAATGAACAGGATTACGAGAAACGCGACAGGTTTGTGCTTTCCAAAGGTCATGCATCTGCGGCGTTATATTCCGCGCTTTCCCAGCGGGGGTATATTTCAAAAGAAGATTTAATGACCTTCAGATTATTCGGGTCAAAGCTTCAGGGGCATCCTACGCTGCTTTGTCCGGGAGTTGAGGCTGCAACGGGTTCGCTCGGACAGGGTTTGTCGATTGCGTGCGGAATTGCAATGGCTTTGAAGCTTGACGAAAATAAAGACGGCGTTCCCCCTCAGGGGGGGGACATTAGAACCCCGAATGTATTTGTACTTATGGGGGACGGAGAGCTTCAGGAAGGAAGCGTTTGGGAAGGGTTTATGCACGCTTCTCACAGGAATTTAGACAATCTTATTGCAATCATAGACAAAAACGGCTTACAAATTGACGGCTGCACCGAGTCTGTAAAATCCGTCGAACCGGCTGCCGATAAAATAAAAGCGTTTAATTGGGATGTGATTGAAATTGACGGGCATGACTTCAACCAAATTTACGATGCGGTTGAAAAAGCAAAAGCAAGTAAAAAGCCGGCCGCAATAGTTGCCCGCACGGTCAAGGGCAAAGGCGTGAGCTTTATGGAGAACAACGCCGGCTGGCACGGGACAGCTCCGAATAAAGAAGATTTTGAAAAGGCGATGAGCGAATTAAAGGAGAAATAATTATGAAAGAAAGACGCAATGCATTTACACTTGCCGAGATAATGGTTGCTTTAGCGGTAATTACCATATTGCTCACGGTAACCCTTTCGGTTAGTAAAAGTAAATTGGAAAATGCAATAAGATATTCATATTATGCAGCATACACCGTACTTCAGCAGGCGGTTAAAGAGATAGTTTATGAAAATGCCAATGCGGCAACTCCGATTTCAGGGCTGGATACTTCCGGCGCTAATGTTTGTACAAAAATGAGAGATTTTTTGAATTTAAACTCGGCAACGCCTTGCGCCGGAACACCTAACTTAACGGATACTTCAAACTTTGCCGCCGACAGTACTAAACCCGATTTAGTCCTTCGCAACGGGATTAAATTATACAATATCCAAACTTATAAAACAGGTCTTACCGGATTAGACGGTACGGATGATGAAAAAAACGGATATGTTGTTTATGCTGATGTTAACGGAACGCAGGGTAAGTCTCAGTTATACAAAGATGTGTTTCCCTTCTACATAACAATTTCGGGCAAAGTAGCGCCTGCATGGAAATCCGGTACAACTGCCGGCGGTAACTACAACAGACATCTGGAAGTAAGCGTTAAGTATTTTCAGGTTGACGGTTCCGGAAAACGTACTGTTATGTGGCTCGATAAAAGCGTAAGTTTCCGTGAAGCGGCATGCCACAGCGGATATATAACAGGAACTTATTGCACAGCCGCTCCTGCTGTTTCAAAAAGCGCCGTATGTACGAATACTGCTGATTACACTGCTGATTGCAGAATAGTTCCGATTAAACCGGGAATAATTTAATGATTTATGACGACCTTTCAAACCTTTCCAAATATAATATTGTATCTGACAAAGTTTTGGAGTTTTTGTACGGAACAAATGTTGAAATTCTTCAGGGCTGTTACGATATAGATAACCGCGTGACTGCCAATGTAAGCGTTTACTACACAAAAAATCCGCAGGACTGCACGCTTGAGTCTCATGAAAAATATATTGACCTCCAAATGATAATCAAAGGTGAAGAACAGCTGGATTTCATTGACGTTGATGATTTGGACATAAAAAATGTATATGACGAACAGCGCGATATTACGTTTTATGACGACCCGCAAACTCCGTTGAATTCCGTTATGTTAACCCCGTACAAATTCGCGCTTATTTTTCCGTACGAAGCGCACAAGCCTCAGATGAATTATAATGGTGTATCAAAAGAAGTCCGAAAAGTTGTTGTGAAAATTCCTGTTAAAATTTCGTAATACTACGCTTGTAATATTTTTTGTTTGCGGTAATATAAAAATAAAAAAGGAAATATTTTTATGTCAAACTTTAAATTCAATTACCAATCTTGGTGGCGCCTGTTATAGGAGACAGGTAGTTTGACAACATCTAAAATGCAGCGCCTGTACTCTATTGTGTGCAGGCATTTTAGACAGGAAATATTTCAATGAAAACCGACAAAATTAACAACAATAAACCATTTACCGCAAATATAGGCTTGGGACTTCAGGCAGCAAGTAAAATCGTTGCAATTCAGGAAGGCGGCGCAGGTTTATCAAATATCCGATTTATTCAGGATACTGCCACAAATCTTACCCCCAGAGTGATTTTTGCCAGAAGTAAGGCGGATTTGGTTGAAAATACTTTTCTTGAATTGACTGAGTCCCTGCTTGTGTACTACTGTCCGGCATTGCTTGGCGAGAAAATTTTCAGAAAACTTTACTCTAAAAAGTTATCTCCGGCAGCAAGGAAACTCATTTCCACTCCGGCAAATGAACTGCTGAAAAGCAAAATACCGGATAATAAGCTTCTGATGCCCGTTAAGGCTGCGCTTGCCCTGAGCTGCTTTGCAATCCCGCTTGTTGAATTCACGCTGAATTATTTCAAAAATCTGGTAACACTGGGCGCTTTCAGACAAGGGAATTTTGAAAACATTGCAAATCTTGATAAAACAAATAAAGTTGATAAAAAATTAAATCAGGAAGTCGAAAAAAGCGCAAAGAAAAACATTAAACGCGCTGCGGCAATATACGGCGGCTGTCTTGCGGCAAGCGCTCTGTTAATCAAAAAAGGCGCGGGGTCAAAGCTTCTGCGTAATGTTTCCGAAGCAATTCTGGCGCCGGGCACGAAGTTCTTTAAAGGAAAAGAAAAAAGTGAAAAATTCCTTAATAAATATTTAAGCCTTGATTTTGCCGATAACAACGGTAAATTAACCATGAGCCGCGGTCAGCTTACATCCTGCGTTCTGGTCGGCGGCGCGGGGTACTTCGGCGCCTCAAAAGACAGAGGCAGACAAAACTTCCTTGAAACGCTTTTCAGATTTCCGCTGGTAGGGTTTTATGTTATTTCCGGCCACGAACTGCCGGAAAAAGGCCTGAAAAAACTGCTTTACAAAAACGGAAAATGCAAAGACCTGATTGATAAGAATTTGAATGTTCCCAAGCTTGATGAATTAAAACAGCTTGCGCAGGCTATTGTCAATAAGCGCGGCGGAGATTACAATGAAGTTTACAAAAAGCTTCTCAGGCAAAAGACTTTTATAGCCGGAGTTCCGTTGTTGTTCGGAATAGGCGTTATGGGATTTTTTGTTACCAAATCGTCTAATATGTTCACAAAATTCAGGTATGAAAAAGAAAAGGCAAAAAACAGCATGTTAATGCCTGTATCGTCAAAAAGGTTTTTTACTTAATCAAGACTTTATCTTTGTACTGTTCAACCTGCTTATGGTCCAGCCTTAAAAGACCCGGCCGGACAAATTTCTTTATAATAACATTTTCCACAAAACGGTCTATGGGGTTAATTGCTAAGGCGAGCGCGGCAAAGCCTCCGATAGTTTTCAAAGTGACCGCTTTTTTATGTTTAACTTTTTTGGGTGTAAGCCGTGATACGATTTGCTGGCCGGTAAAAACAGCGGTAGTCGGCAGGATAAGGCCGGATAAAGCCTGAAAAATAGCTTGCTGTGTTCCGCGATAACCGTTTGGGTTATACAGCGTTTTATCGTTTTTATATTTGTCGTAAATATCCGCGCCAAAATACATCATAGTCGGAAACCACAGCAGTGTTCCGAGTTTGGGAGCAACGGGGTTTATTGCTGCGCCTATTTCGTTTGTATATGATAATCCGCGCAGCGGCCATCGTGTTAAAGGGTCAACGTATGCGGGTTCTTCTTTTTTTTGTTCGAATTTGGCTGTATAATCTTTAAAATCAACCGGGGCTATTCCTGACAAGTTTGTTAATATCTCCTTTTAAGATTTTAAGTATCCTGAATATTTTTTTTTGCCGGTAGCGGATAACTGAAAAAGGGAATAAGTGATTAGGTGAACAGGAGAGGATAAGGGTGACGCATGTTAGCAAGTACCGGTATTCGGAATTTTATCGGGCTTCTTTAGTTCTGATTTTTTTTTGCTTACTTTTTCTTTTTTCTAAAAGAAAAAGTAAGTGCCGATGGCCGGAGTCGAACCGGCACGGGGAGCGAACCCCACCAGATTTTGAGTCTGGCACGTCTACCAATTTCATCACATCGGCATAATTTTTATCTTACCAGAAACATTTTAAATTTCAACCGTGCAGCCTAATCCGGCAGGCCAATTTATTATTTTTATACAATGTTTAAAATATAAATTATATGAAACACAAAATTGTATTAACTTTATTATTATTTACCGGTATTTGTACTTCTTGTTTTGCTGCTCTGGAAGGACGGGTATCCGAAAGCGGCGCTGTAAACTCTGTTGTTGACCGGCATACCGGAGAGCCGGTTGCAAACGCAAAAGTTTCCCTGCCAAAGCAAAAGTATTCAACATACACGGACAGCAGCGGCGGTTTTAATCTGGACTCCGGTATAAAAGGCAATACGCTTTTATCTGTGGAAAAAGAGGGTTACAGACCGTATTCTTTAACGATTGATGAAAGCATTGCCGCAAAACCTATGGCACTCAGTATTGAAAAAAGTAATGCCCATGATATTGTGCTGGCGGCAGAGCTGTTTCATCTGGGCGATAATAATTTTTCCGGCAATTCCGCGAACTCGGGCGAATTCAAAGCTGATTCATCAGGACCGTTTTATACAAAGACTTTCAAAATGGGCGTTGAGGCGCTTTCGCGCGGGAATTATCTTGTAGTCGGTTCTATTATAGGAATTGACACATTAATGGCGCGCTCGTTGGGACAAAACAAAATTACCCACTCGTACTCCAGCCCGCCGGAGGTTTATTTTAACGGCAGCAAGATAGCGGAAATCAGTCTTAATGGGGATAATCAGCGCATAAAACTGCCTAATAACTTAATCCGCCCTGATAATATTAACGAAATAACGCTCAAAACCGGTAAAAACCTTATGCAGACCGCATACGTAGACTACGATGATATAGAGTTAATGAATTTGTCGGTACAGCCGGAGTAATCCAAGACAAGTTCAGCATGACAGGAAGGTTATGGTGTGATTTGCCAAGTGCCAGATCCTGAAACAAGTTCAGGATTGTATAGGTTAGGTAAGACGGTGACAAAAATATTTTTTTCTTAACCTGAAATATCAAAGAAAAAGCCGGAGAATTGGCACACATAGACTGTCACTATTTGCCAAGAGGAATAATAGAAAACAACACCCGGAAATATTATCTTGTGGCAGTAGTAGATGATTGTACAAGAGT
>JAISCP010000043.1 GCA_031265495.1 Heliobacteriaceae bacterium
AGAAATTTCATTGAAAGAATTTTCGGTAAACTAAAGGAAAATCGTAGGCTTGCATTGCGTTTTGACAAGTCTGACATTCACTTTTTGAGCTTTATCGCCATTGCACTAATCAAACTAATCTTTGTCCACAGTGTCTAGGCAGTGTCGACATTAAATATAAAAACATCACGCTGAGCGTCACGTCATCCTGAACGACCAGATTGACCTCTGGTGTTTCAGGATCTGGCCAATAGCAAAAATATTCAGCTTCTGTAAAATTTTTTTTCCCGTGCAGATATTGAAATTAGGATAGTGTGACTTGCCAAGTGCCAGATCCTGAAACAAGTTCAGGATGACAGGATGGTTATGGTTTGATTTTACCAGTCCCAATCACTTATTCACCTATTCACTGATATCAGGGTAACGAAAATTGAATTTTAATGTTGACACGACCTAGGGGTTAGAGACCGGAAACTAGTGTGATTTCTGTAGCTTTACTAATTTAGCCATACCTCCGGCCTTCTATACCTCCTATTCACTCGGTATTTTTATGATATAATTCTAAAAAAGGAATAATCATGTCAATTATAATAATGATACTTCTGCTAAGTGTGCTGATTTTAGTTCACGAATTAGGGCATTTTGCAGCAGCAAGAATTTTCGGAATAAAAGTAGATAAATTCGGGTTCGGGCTTCCTATAGGCCCAACGCTCTGGCAGAAAAAGTTCGGCGATACAACATACCTTGTCCACGCATTTTTGCTCGGCGGATATGTCTCGTTTCCTGATGATGATGAGAATTCGGAACTCCCGAAAAATTCACCCGAGAGATTTCAGAATAAGCCAATCTGGCAAAAGATGATTGTTATATCCTCAGGGGTTATTGCAAATATCATTTGCGCTTTTGTTTTTGTAATTCTCACGGCAGCGCTCTGGCACAACCTGCCGTCGGGAAAATATGATGTTTACATACAAGACATAATCGCTCCGAAAAATGAAGCCGTTTGGGAGTCCGGGCTGAAAGCCGGAGATAAAATATACGAAATTAACGGTTCACGGATTGATACCAAATACGCTTTGTTTCTGTATTCCCAGTTGAACAAAAAATTTGACGGGAAAGTTAACGGCAAGTTTGCCGAGGATAATTACGCAAGGCTGAAAGCCGTTAATCATGCATTTCCCAGAGATGAAATTATATCAAAGGATTTAACCGTGAGGCTTCCCGAATTACGCGATGAACCCGCAGTTAAGCTAAGCCGGAATACCCTCAAAGGAATAGAAATGCCTAAAGAAAACGAATTGGCGCTGAGCCAAAGGCAAATTGCCCTGCGCGATGAAATCCAGGGCAAGCGGTATTTAATTTCCGACGGAACAATCACTCTTAATGACGTGGCTTATGCAATGTCAGACGGCGCCAAGCCTTTATTCATAAAGGTTTGGCGCAGCGGAGAAATTATCGGACTAAAAACGATTTATCCGAATAAAGAGGGTATAATCGGGGTTATGATGGATATAAAAGAAATCCTTATTCCGGTAAAAGGACCTGCTGCCATTGTTAAAAACAGTGTTAAGTACCTTTATAACGAAACATACTCAATGCTGGCGGTGTTAAAACAGCTTTTCACCGGCAAAATTCCGCTAAAAAATCTGCACGGGATAATTCTGATTACAAAAATAGGCGGCGATATAATCAGTCAGGACGGAATTTTCTATGGCCTGCTTTTGACAGCAATGATTTCCATGAACCTTGCTATAATAAATTTTCTTCCGTTCCCGGCGCTTGACGGCGGACATTTTATGTTCCTGATGATTGAGCAGGTTACGGGTAAAACACTGAATGAAAAAACTATAAACTTGGTAAGTAATATCGGGTTTACGCTTCTGATTTTACTGATGATTGTTGTGCTGTTCAACGACATTTTTGTACTTGTTACACAGAAATAGCAATATCGGTTGAATAGTTTACGAAAGGACTAAATATGGACTGTATTTTTTGCAAAATTATTAACGGTGAATTCAACACGGAATTTGTTTATGAGAACGAGCATGTCGTTGTGTTCAAAGATATTCATCCGAAAGCGCCCGTGCATCTGCTTGTTGTGCCAAAGGTTCATACAGCATCGCTCAACGAACTTGAAGATAAAAGCCTTATGGGCGAACTTTTGCAGGCGGTTAAGGATGTTACGAAAAAAATCGGGTTGAAATCTTACAGAGTTCAAATCAACACAGGCAAAGAAGCCGGCCAGGAAGTCTTTCACCTGCATTTACATGTTTTAGGCGCCTAATTTGTTAAAGTATTTTTCCGCCAAAAGACGGCTATTTGTGATACAATTAGGCAGAGTACATTGAAAAAAATCAAGTGGTAATTTTTAAGGAGAAACAAATATGAACGGAATAAGAGAAAGATTTTATAAAGAGATTACGCCTGCGGGGTTCGGGATTGCAATTGAGGCGGGCGAAGTTTTGTTTTCGGATAAGTCAGAATTTCAAAAAGTAGAAATTTTCGGGACAAACAGCGCGCTCGGACGGGTACTGACCCTTGACGACATGATGATGACAACGGAAGGAGATGAATTCTATTACCATGAAATGATTGCGCATATTCCCATGATGAACCACAAATGCCCTAAATCCGTTCTGGTAATCGGCGGAGGCGACGGAGGTACAATCAGAGAAGTTTTAAAGCACAATACTGTTGAAAAAGCTGTATTGTGTGAAATCGACGGTATGGTTATTGATGCATGCAAAAAATTTCTGCCGGCAATTGCAGGCAAGCTTGACGACCCCCGTGTGGAAATCCGGGTTCAAGACGCTATTGAGTTTATTAAAGACAAAAAAAATGAGTATGATATTGTTCTAATCGACTCAACCGACCCTATGGGACCGGGTGAAGGGCTTTTTACGGAAGAATTTTACACAAATGTAAAAAATTCGCTCAAAGAAGGCGGAATTGTTGCGGCGCAATCAGAATCTCCTGTTGTAAATAAAGAAGAAATTAAAAAAATGTATACTCTGTTAAAAAAAGTTTTTCCGATTTGTACTGCTTTTACCTCAAACATTCCCACATATCCCGGCGGATACTGGGCGTGGGCTTACTGTTCGCAAAGCGTTGAACCTCTGTCTTATATTGACGAAACACGGTGTGCGGAAATTACCAAAACATGCAAAATTTACAACAAAGATTACCACCTTGCACGCTTTGCACTGCCGAATTATTTGAAAGAACTGCTGCGCCTCGCTTGAATTGCTAAGCGGCTCCACCCTGAAATTTGCTTTGTCATTGCTGTTCCCTCTTTCCTATTCACTATTTACTAATCTTTGCCTCAAGCTTGGAAAGCCGTGCCTCAAGGGCTTTGTTTTGGGCTTTTAGCTGTTGGTTTTCTTTTTCAAGTTTTGCTACTCTGGTTTGAACCGCCGCCGCGTCATCCTGAACTCGTTTCAGGATCCGGCACTGTTCCTTCACACTAACAACTGCTGCATCTATTTTCTTATCTAACTCTTTCACCGCATTGACCAAAGCATAGAGAATGTCCTCCGTGCGAACCGCCAAAAATCCCTCATAACCCTTGCTTACCGCGTCAGGGAATATTTTTTGTAAATCCTGCGCAATTACGCCGACTCGGGGTGTTTTTTCTTTGTCATCTTTAAGGGTGTAATTGAACACTTTTATCTGTTTAATCTTCTCAAGCCCGCTTGTGTTTTCGCCTTTAATATTTTTCAGGCGTTTATCAGATGTAACCGCCGTTCCACTAACTTCAAGGCTGCCGGGTATATAAACAGTACTGTAGCTGGTACCTATCCACACTTGCTCCGCTTCGCTCGTTATACCTGTTGTACTCTCTGCTGGACCTGAACGATACCCTATACAGGTCTTGTTTGAACCGCTGGTTACATACTGGCATGCAAAAAGACCAACACCGGTGTTGCGAATACCTGTGGTGTTAGACCGCAATACTCTATCACCCACACCGGTGTTTTCACTCCCGGTAGTGTTGTTCTGCAATGCACCATTACCCAAGGCGGTGTTATTACCACCTGTGATGTTGCTAGACAATGCAGAAGAACCCAAGCCCGTGTTATTATGACCTGTGGTGTTGTACCGCAATGCACTACTGCCCACGCCGGTGTTAGAATACCCTGTGGTGGTGGAATACAATGCATAAGCACCCAATCCGGCATTATCATTCCCGGTAGTGTTGTTCTGCAATGCACTACGACCCACGCCGGTGTTAGAATTCCCTGTGCTGTTGGAATACAATGCCCCATACCCAACGCCGGTGTTAGAATTTCCTGTGGTGTTGCCCAGCAATGCTTGATGACCAAAACCAGCATTATAATACCCTGTGGTGTTGGACTGCAATGCCCAAGAACCCATGCCGGTGTTAGAAGTCCCTGTAGTGTTTTTATTCAATGCATAATACCCCACGCCGGTGTTAAAACTCGCCGTGGTGTTGGAATGCAATGCATAATGACCCACACCGGTGTTAGCAACCCCTGTGGTGTTGGAATACAATGCCTCATAACCAACGCCGGTGTTATCACTCCCTGTGGTGTTGGAATACAATGCCTCATAACCAACGCCGGTGTTAGAATTTCCTGTGGTGTTGGAACGCAATGCCTCTATACCAAAACCTGTATTCATAATGGATTTATCTGCGGGAACACCTCCAAAGTACATGTTTAAACCGTCTATGTACAAACCTGCATTGGCAGTGCCGATTTCATTTTTAAAAATTATGTGGTTTTGTGCTGCTGTTCCTTTTTTTAATATCAAGCGGGCATTGTCTGTTGTGGCTTTAGTGGCGGCTCCTATTATTACGTTTTCGGCATTGCCTGTTCCGTAGTATATGCCCGGCCCGTTTGTTGCTAACTCCGCCCACAAAGACTCTCCGCCTGAGCCGCCGGTGGGCATGTTGCTTTTCATACGGCGCGTCATTAACGGCGCAAATGCCGCCAGAATTATTGTCATTACCAGCAGAACTATCATCATTTCCGCAAGAGTGAAGGCTTGACGCGTCATTGCGAGCGACCAACGGGAGCGCGGCAATCCAGTCAAAACTGTTGATTTTATGGATTGCTTCGTCGGGCTTACGCCCTTCTCGCAATGACGAGTTAATAAAGCAGGCTGAAAGCCTTGCAGGACGCCGCTAGAGTGGGGGGGGGGGCGCCCCCCCCCCCGGGCGGGGGGGGGGGGGGGGGGGGGGGTTTTTTTGTTTTTTTTTTTTTTGTTGTGGGTGG
>JAISCP010000052.1 GCA_031265495.1 Heliobacteriaceae bacterium
GCAGTTGTTAGCTTGAAGGAACAGTGCCGGATCCTGAAACGAGTTCAGGATGACGCGGCTGGGGTTCAAACAAGAGTAGCAAAACTTGAAAAAGAGAACAAACAGCTAAAAGCCCAAAACAAAGCCCTTGAGGCACGGCTTTCCAAGCTTGAGGCGAAAATTAATAGGGTGGAATAGTTGAAAGGTTGAATGGTTTAATACCTTCTCCGGAGGGCGGATGAGGGTTTTACGGGAATTGCTGCACTTTAACCCTCACCCCGCACGCTGGAACTCACTGCGTTCGTTAAGCGTGCGTACCCTCTCCCAGAGGGAGAGGGTAAACAGGGCAGCATTCACTCTTGCAGAGCAGGCTGAACCTGCCGCGTTAGTTCGTCATTGCGAGAAGGGCGTAAGCCCGACGAAGCAATCCAGAAAATCAACAGTCCTGACTGGATTGCCGCGCTCCCTCCGGTCGCTCGCAATGACGCGGCGGGAAAAGGCGGCGATTAGGTGATTAAGAGGTTGAATGACTGAATAAATCTTGGGTAAACCCGGTGTTTAGGGTGCCACGCTCAGCCTGCCCCTTTTTTGTTATTCCGGCGTAATGGTGCAAGGTAATCAACCTGAAAAATTGCATAATTTTTCAAAAGTTGATAAAATAATAAAATAATGAAATACTTAAATGCAAAATTTATAGTAAGCGCCGAAAAGCTTTCGCAATGTCCGGATTTTAATCTGCCGGAATTTCCGTTGCTCGGGCGTTCTAATGTGGGGAAATCTTCATTTATTAACAGGCTGGCAAACTGCAAAAAACTTGCTAAAACCTCCAATACTCCGGGTAAAACACGTCTGATTAATTTTTTTGATTTCTCGGGTAAATTTATAATATCTGACCTGCCCGGTTACGGCTATGCCAAAGTTTCCAAAGAAATTCAAAACAAATGGCGAAAGTATTTGGAAGAATATTTAACACAGCGCGGACAAATTGTATCGCTTGTGCACTTAATTGACGGCAGGCATGAGCCGCAGAAAAATGATTACCAAATGCGTCAGTGGATTCAGGAGTACAGCCTGCCGGTTTTTACCGTGGTTACAAAAATGGATTATGTGCCTAAATCCAAAGCTTTAAGCGTTTTAAAATATGTTGAAAAAGAATTCGGCGGGGTTGTGCTGCCTTTCAGCGCAGCGGACAGCCGTTACAATGAAGCGGTTTTGGAACAGCTTTTGACCGCTTAGTCCCAAACTGCCTGAATATAGCACAAGTCTTCGTTTGTTTCCGCATTTTTGATTGCATGTATAGTTGTGTTTTCGTCCTTGAATTCAGCCTGTGAAATTATTTCCGAACCGTATTTAACTTCTTTTTTAAATATTACATCAATTGTTTTAAGCCGGTGAGAGCTTCTGAAATCAAAGCTTAACGCCTCAAATGCCCAGATAATATAATTTATATTATTAACATGCCCGTTTATGTCAATGTCTTCGTAACGAATTTTAAAATTTTTCACGGCATCGGCTTTTTTAAGCGGCGGAATTTTCGCAAACTCCAAATCATTTTCCCGCTTTTGCAGAGGCCCCATAATGGGATTATTCAGAGTCTGCGGGGAAACAAATCCTTTATCATTCACGATTGCCCACAGGCTGGAAACCCGTCCGAGCCGCTTTTGCCCGCTGTAAATCTCAAAATCGCGGTATGCGAACAGTTTTTGATAACCGCGCGGTTCTGTGGTGATTTCTAAGCTGAAAAGTCCTGACGGGTATTCGTCAAACTCCGCTCTGTATTTGAGTAAAACCCATGCATCAGGATAAATATGCGAATAACCGAAACCCAGAGCTTCGGCATGCCAGCTTGCCATATCCTGCAAAAAATTAAATAGAGCCGACGGTTTTAACACAACTGCGGGTTCCATTTGCGCGTAACTAAGCTGAAATTCTTTTGTATAACATTTTTTTGTCCGGCTGCTCACTACTTCTCACTCATATTATTTCCGCTTCCATAAATCAATTATACACCAAATTTCTTAACGGACTGTTTTGCAAAGTTTGCTTTAAGTAATTTTGGTTTTCCTGTTTTGAAATATCGCCCGAAACATCTCTTTTAATAAACCTGTTTAATACATAAGGCGCCCCGAATCCGATAGCTGCGGACAGAAGCGCAAGGTTCAGCCAGAATGCTCCGGCTCCGAATTTTTTAGACCTTGCATCCATGTCCTTGATATTTTTTATTGGCGGGAGTATTTTATTGATAAAATTTTTATCGCAATTTTTATCAATAAGGTCTGTTTTGAAAACTTTGTCGGAAAACTTGCCCAGTGCGGTTCCGACAACCCTGTCTCCGCCAAAAAATATAGCCATGCCCAGTGTTGCTCTTAACAAATTATCTTTAAGCTCGGTCCGGTTGCGCGACGCCATAGACATTCCCAGATAAAATCCGCAGCAGGCAAGAAACAGCGGAAATCTTTTCAGTAAAATCCCGTCATCATAGTCAAATAAATGGGCGTGTTTTTTGATAAAATTACCGGAAGCCAGTCCTCTTTTTATTGCAAGAGGCATTAATGCTAAAAGTCCGACAAATGAATAAAACGCTGCTTTTCTTAATCCTTCGGCTTTTTTGTACTTTTCGGCGCGTTTGTCAATAATTCCCTTGTCGGCCATACTGAATTCCGCTGAAAAACCATCCCTTCCTGTTCTCTTTTTGGTTCTCCAATTGTTGTAAAAACCTATACTTCCGACCGTTCCGGTGGTGAATGCCAAGTCAAATGCAAGAACGGAATTTTTGGCATTTACAATTTTTTGTCTGAATTTTTCAGCGCCGCCGGATTTTTGAATAACTTCTGAAATATTTGTCGAAATATTTGCATCCTGCATTACTTTCTTTGCAGCATTCTCAACGTCAGCGCCCTTATGCAGATATTTGTTTGAAATTTTAATTAACTTATTGAGCGGGTCGGATGAATAGCTTTTCGTAATTTTAGCAATATGCTTCATTGCAAGCCTGTTGGTCAGCGGCAGGGTGAGGTAAGGTGATGCGAAAGCTATTACCCATGCTATTCCTGCTCTGTTGAAGCGTTCGCGCCTTTCGACAGGGTTGTTTGCCATAAGTACCATGGGCACATCTACTGATGCGTCAAGAATAGCTTTGTTAAGCATAATCCGTTCATCAATATAGGCTGTCAACCCCATTAAAGGATTTGCCGTAAAGCCGGTATTACCGTTAACTATTCGTGAAATCATGTTTCTATAAAAACATAAACAAAAAATTTTTTGATAATAACATATTGATTTTGAAAAATGTCTGTGATAACTTAAAGTTATATGTTGTATTAAACATGGGCCATTAGCTCAGGTGGCCGCAGTGAGGCGGAGCGGAAGCCAATCCGCGAGCCGAACGTATTCCATATTAACTCTAACCAACTGAGCGTCAAGAAAGTTTTATAATTGAATTTAGATATACGGGCCATTAGCTCAGGTGGTTAGAGTGCACCCCTGATAAGGGTGAGGTCCCTGGTTCGAGTCCAGGATGGCCCAGTTTAAAAAAGAGAGTTCAGAGAGAACCCTCTTTTTTATCGAGAAAACGCCCGACCGTGCGGGCTTTTCGGGGTTGGGTTTTGGAAAGAGAATTCTCTCTTGCGGTTTTTTGAGATTTTTTAGAGGCAAAAAGAGCGAAATTCTCTTTTCGAGATTTTGCTACCCTCACTTTCCCTTTACTTATTGAACAAAATAAGACCGCCTCAGAATAATTGAGGCGGTCTTAGGAATAATAATTATGCACACATCTTAAATAATTTTGTAAGATTAAGGTTTCTGTCTTGAGTTCCATTTAAAACTGCTTCAGTTATTTCGGGCGGTAAGAATTTTAATTTCAGAACTAACCCCACATACTTCCTATCATTCAATCCTTCTTGCCTATTGATGTCGCTGACGTTTTTAGCCTTGCCGGTTTCAAGCATTTTGTGCCAATAGTGGCATCTGACAATGGCTTTAATCAAGCTGTCGTTTGGCATTGGGGCTTGCTCCTTGTCGGTTGGAATTATGAGGACATTTTTCCCAAGCTGTTTTGTCGTTGATATTTTAATGCTTTTATTTATCACAAGTGGATTGTGGCTTTCGGATTTTATTTCTGCCGGAATCTCATCGCAGTAGGCAAAATTTTCGAGCATTTTTTGTATCTGATTTTTGCATAAGCTGATTTCGATCCATTCCTTTGAGATTGTGGCTTTATCAAAAATCCCTCTGATTAGTCGTGGGTTATTGTAGTCGAGTTTCTCAAGCCTTTCAAAAATGCTTCTCTGATCCGCCACATCAAGGTTTTTAATAAATTTCTGCATTTCTTTTTTGTTCTGTAAATATTCCTTGATGTTTTCAATAACAAATTTTTCAATTTCACCGGCAGGGATTTTTGCAACGCTTCCCGCCATAGTCTCTCTAAATCTAAATAGTGCTTGGCTGACATAATAGCGATACCTTATGCCCCTTGTTGTACTGTGGCTTGGCGACATTCTGTTGTTTTTGTCATCAAATATTTTACTTGCCAAAAGTGAATTAGAGCCGGATTTCGTGTTGCAGTCTTTGTCTACCCTGTTTTCCAGCATAATCTTCTGTGCCTTATTAAATACATCTTCATCAATAATAGCCTCGTGTTCGCCTTTAAAAATACTTTGTTTGTGGATAATTTTTCCGATATAGGTTCTATTTGATAACATGTGGTATAACTGTCCTTTGGCAAAAGGTTTATCAGCTCTTGTTTTAATATTCTCTTTTTCTAAGTGTGCCTTAAGCTTGGGAACACTTTCAAATTCTAAATATTGTTCAAAAATTCCTCTGACTTTCTCGGCTTGTTTTTCATCAATAATGAGCTTTTTGTCCTCCCTTTTGTAGCCGATCGGAACTGTTCCACCCATCCACATCCCTTTTTTCTTGGATGCGGCAACCTTGTCCCTGATCCTTTCGCCGGTTACTTCCCGCTCAAACTGAGCGAATGACAGAAGAATATTTAAGGTTAATCTGCCCATTGAGGTGGTTGTATTAAAGTGCTGAGTTACCGATACAAATGAGGCTTCGTGTTCATCAAATACTTCGACAATTTTTGCAAAGTCCATCAAGGAGCGGGTTAATCGGTCTACCTTATAAACTACAACAATGTCGACTTCGCCGTTTTTAATATCGTTCATCAAATTCTTAAAGGCAGGTCTTTCCATTGTTCCGCCCGAGTATCCACCGTCATCGTAGTGTTTTTCAATTAGTGTCCAACCTTCATGCTGTTGGGATTTTATGTAAGCCTCTGCCGCTTCTCTTTGGGCATCGAGCGAGTTAAACTCCAGTTCCAAACCCTCCTCGGTTGATTTTCTTGTGTAAATCGCGCATCGGACTTGTTTCTTATCTTGTTTCATTTTGCCTCCTTTGTTACTTGTATTAATCGCTTCCAATCGCAGACTAATCAAGTGTTTGAGGCTTGTTTTGTATCATTCGGACACATAGAATAATGTTATTTTGCCACCCCAAAAAATAGTTTGCCATTCCAACGAGTGCCGGTGATTTCGTTTGCGATTGCTGATAAACTTTTATAA
>JAISCP010000105.1 GCA_031265495.1 Heliobacteriaceae bacterium
TAAATTGCTAAGGTCGGTTACTTGGGAAAATGCAAATAATGCCTTCCCTCCGATAGATCGTAAAGTGCTTAGGTCGGTCACTTGGGACTTGTAAAAGTCTGCATCCCCTTCAATTTTAATCACATCTTTAAGAAGTTTGTTATCGTTTATTCCCAAATCCGCATAACTGAAATCATCATCAGGCTGACGATACTCTGACAGAATTCTTTTATTATTCTCATCATAACTTACTTCTATTCTAAATTCATTTAAGATTGAATCAAAATCTTTTTGAGTGCGTGCATTTGCCAATTTTAGCCTGTAGTTATCAACTTTTTGTTTTATTTTTTTTGCATCTTCAATCTCAGATTTTATTTTTTCCGGTATTTCGTATTTGTTACTAATATGGTCTTCTATCTGCTCTGCATACTGATACGGAATACGGGAGTTATTGAGTTCGCCTTGAATTTCCTGAATGGTATCTGCCTTAAATCGCATTCCGGCTTTTGGTTTGCCGTTCTCCAGATAAATATGGAAATCACCTTCTGAAAGATATGGTTGTGCATTGAATGATTTTGTACACCATGAACGGTGGGAGAGGGCTTTGAGTCTTTCTACGTTGTCTTCAAAGTTTTCAGGGTCATTTTTTTTTGAAGGAATTACTACCCATCGCGTTTCGGTTTCTCCTGTATCTGTTTTATCGCTGCCCATTGCATAAAGTCTAAGATTATTCCGGTAAATTTTATTGAAATCAACCATGCATTCTCTGTTGTCTTTTAAGATATTTTTTATTTGCTCAACCGTATCGGCAAGCACGCCGGGATTCAGGGCCGGAGGCATTTCACGATTATTCGGTTTAAGCTCTTTCACAAGAGAATTTACGACTATTAGCGTAAGAGCAGAGTTATTGGCATAAAGTTCGTTCTCCTCCGTCAAATATCGTTTCCATTCCGCAAGAATTCCAAGACGCTCCTGTGTGTCTTCAGAATTTTTAGTTTTATACTGTTCTAAATCCAGTTTCTTGTCTAATTCTTCTTGCGCAAAACTTTGTAAGTCATCCACAGTTTTAAATTTTTCAATCGGGAATTTATACATGTTTATGCATAAAAGATTAAACCCGTCGAATTGATTTTTTTTCATTGCGCCGAAGCTGACCGTATCGTACTGCGGACTGGATTGCCGCTGACGTCCGGAATACGGTTTATATACATAGTTGTTAAAAGAAAAATTCACTTTCATCACAAATTATTTAAGTTGTGTAAAGATGAAAATTGCCTGTAATTCTTTATCTTATTAAGAAATTGTAATAATCGCTGTCACCGAATTACTTAACCTATACAGAATACCGGTAAAAATATTCAATACCTTTGAGCTTTACTTCCCCGTACAGAATGCAGATGCTGAAACACCGGAGGTCAATCATGACATGATGGTTATGGCAGGTTTTTAACAATCCTATTCACTATTTACTAAAAACTATTCACTAATAACAATTACTCTGCTTCTCAACTTTTGTTCTGAAAACATTATGGCAAACGCTTGCGCAAAACCCTGCGCCTGCGCCGGCTAAGAGAAAATGTAACGTCGGCCTTATTCGTTTAATGCTGAAAGCCTCAAATGCAAGCGCTTTTTTAGCCATAGAGTCCGCAGCTTTCTGCGCGCTTTTAATAATATCGTTAAATTTTGCGATTTCCTGCTCTTTAAGAGATTTTGCAGCTTTTTGGATTTCTTCCGCACAAGGAATTTTGGCTTCTTTTTCAGCCATTTTCACAAAAATGTCTTCCGCAGGCGATAAAACAGCAGACCTTTTAAATTCGGCCGCTTTATTTTGAACAACTTTGCGGCCTGCGTTCTCGGTAATTTCAGCCGCATTTATATCAGCTTTTTCATCAATAGTCAAAGGCAGTATATATTTTGCCGCAAAACCGGTAATAACGCCGGTTGTCGTTGCATTCACCACATTGGGTAAGCATGGATTTGTTCTGTATTCACTTGATTGTACTGTTCCGATTGTCATGACTTTTACCTCTATAGTTCACACGAATTGTTTCGTTAGCTTCACATAGAGATTTGCACTTAAATATTCTACTTTGGGCATATTCAGCCGACACACTAAACCAGCTTTATCTTAACATCACAAACCATTTTTGCCTAAGTGGAACTGAGTAATCAAATCCGTAATTATATTAACATGCACTTATTTTTTTGTCAATACCTTTAAAAAATTCAATATTAAGGTAACCGAAACAAAGGCTATAATCGCAAGAGCGTAATGCCTTGCGGCGATTGACCCCATTGTCAGGGCAGCCAGAGCGCCCGCGAAAATCGCAACGGAAGTTAAGATAAGAACGGTTACCTGCTGGGAAAAACCGGCATGCAGCAGCTTATGATGAATGTGTTCGGAATCCGCCACAAAAGGGGAATGCCCTTGGGAAATCCTTCTGAAACTGGAATATGTAATATCTATAATAGGCACGGCAAGAATGATTACCGGCAGAACGACCGCAAGAGTCGCGGACTTCATAATTCCGGTAATTGAAATAGCGGCAAGTAAAAAGCCTGAAAACAACGCTCCCGAATCTCCCATGAAAATTTTTGCCGGATTGAAATTATATGTTAAAAACGCGAGCATGGAGCCTGCCAGGATAAAACCGATAAGCGCGCTGATAGGATTGGGAGGAGCTATTGCAACCGCTATTATTCCGATTGAAAGCGCGCTTACTGTCACCACCGAGCCCGCAAGACCGTCAACTCCGTCAATAAAATTCAAAGCATTGCTTATGCCCACAATCCACAAAACAGTTATGGGATACGACCATAAACCCAGGTTAATCCCTCCGAAAAACGGAATAGTGTTAATCTGTACGCCCAGCAGGTAAACAAGTGTGGTTATTGCTATCTGAATAAATAACTTAAATTTTGCATCAAGATTATAGACGTCATCGACAAACCCCAGAAGAAACATTAACGAACTCCCGAGCAGAATTCCCGACAGCAGGCTTCCGTAGGGGTAATAGCTTAAAAATACCAGACAAAGGAATGTCAGCATGGTGCTTCCCCAGATTGCGACCCCGCCTATTCGTGAAATCGGCGTGGTATGGATTTTACGTTCATTCGGAACATCCACCAGCCCTTCTTTTTTGGAAAAAGCGATTACGAGCGGCACGAGACATACGCCTATCAGATAGGCAAGAACCGTTCCTATTATGTGCGCCTGTGTAAGCTTAATTATCATAATAATATTGTACCATAAAGGTGATTAAGTGATATTAGTAAACAATCACCGCACACACCTGATGAAGCCGTTGGTTCCGCCCTTAACGTCATAAGTCGTCTGGTTGCCGTCAGGAAAGGACCGGACCCATGCACTATTTGCATCAAGTTCCGTAGAAGACCAAAACCAGCCTAACATTCCCAATATATTGTTATTTGAACTATTATGTTGACTTATAGTGTTTAGTTCATCATTTGTCGGAAGATGCATGCCCAGGTCTGCACAGGCTTTCTTCGCGCCTGCCCAAAAATTGGTTGTACAGTGAACATTGGCGTTGCCACCCGGGTCGTATGAACTGTAAGGAGAGCCGTCACAAGTGTTTATCGGACTGTATGTTTCATTTGCGGCTGATACGCATAAATTCCCTATTCTTATGCAGGTGTTGAATGGGTTTGCGTTTAAAGTGTAAACATCTTTGCCTAACCTGTTTGGTTTTGATTTTCCGTTTATATCATATACAAGACTCAAACATGAGGTTGTTTGTGCGCCTGCTGCTCCTATATCCGGTACCGGACAATCGGGGTTATAGGATAATATTGCCGTATAACCGTTTATCAGGCCTAGCCCTAAAGCTTTCGTACCCCAGTTTCCTTTGTTTAAATCGTTTGAATTCTTTAAGTCTTTTACTTCTACGGTTTTACTGCTGTCACTGTTTGTTATTACCGGAGCAAAACAACCGGACGGGTCACTTGGGCATACTTGTGATATTTTCAGGTATTTTTTTAGTTCATCAACGAATGTTTCTGTTGTTGT
>JAISCP010000022.1 GCA_031265495.1 Heliobacteriaceae bacterium
TATAGCCTGTTGATTATTAATCGTTTAAATTGATGTCGCAAATGAAGCGCGGAAAACAGGAAGAAAGCCGCAGACGAACCTGTCGACAACGCAGAAGTCACAAAAATAGATTCATCCGACATCAAGCTAACAGTGCCCTTTCGATTAGCAACAAAGCTAAATCAGAAAGTCAGTTTGCGCAAATCTCAAAACAACATAAGAAAGCCGCTATCCATATATGTAGAAAATTACTTCGACAGATTCGTCGACGACTGCAATAAAATAACAGACCTCTCACTCCGTGCACGCCTGTTTATGGAAGTCGCGAAACTGGTAATCCCGCGCCCAAAAGAATTCTAAAACCGCGACAATACGGAAGAGCACGAAAAAATAATCAAAATATCATTCAGCCCCCCCCCCCCCTCGAAAAATAAAATCATTAAAGGGCTTATAAAGCCTCCCACTAACGTCCCTAATGGCCCCAAAGTCCCTACTAACACCCAAATTCAAAGCGCCGCACACCTGACCTCGTCAAACCGTTCAATCAGCTTCTTATCCCTTCTTGCCACCTGCATATCATAACGCATCTGCATACAGACAAACATATCCGCCTCAATACCCAGAGCCGCCTCAATAAATATGGCAAATTCCGGACTCACCCGGCGCCTGCCGTTCAACACCTCATACACTGCCATATAAGGCACACCCATCCGGCGGGCAAGCTCCTTTTGCGACATCCCCCTGTATTCTATTTCCTCCTTTATCATCTCGCCCGGATGCGTCGGGCTGAACGGTGCAAGACTGTTTGCAACTGTTTCCATGACTGTTCTATCCTACTTATCCCCGTAATGCCCCCTTGCCGACAAAACAAGTACCTTCACTTCATCATCCTCAATCATATAAACAAGCCAGTACTTCCACGTAATTCGTCGCGACCACAGCCCGGGGCGGTATCGCAAAGACTCCGGCTTACCCATACCCGTCCGCGGATGTTTCTGCAATTCCCCGACCAGCTTCAAAACCCTGTCATACGCAAGAGGATCCGACTTTTTCAGTGCTGCAATATCCTCTTCCGCTTCCTTCATAACCAGCACACTATATATCACAGGCTGTCAAAATATTGGCTAAGCTCCTCTTTATCCCTGAGAACCGTATATTTCCCCTCCTCATATTGCGCTATAGCCCGGTCGATTTTCGCAAGCATCTCCGGCGTAAAATACAAATCACCCTCCGTCACTGGGACAAGCGAATACGCCTTGTCTTTCTCCCATTGAACGACAACTCGCTCACCCTCGTCAATACGACTGAAATATTGTGCCTGATTATTCTCGAACTCCCTGCTGCTAATAACTAACATAACTTCCAAATTTTAACTGTACACTAATTCCGCACAAAGATAACGCCATTTTCCACCCCCGCAAAATAAACGGCCGTTTATTTACGCGCTGTTAGGCACCGTTAGCACAAACCACCCGCAATACAATAATGTACACGTACACACCCCATGTTTGTAACTTTCCCCGCAATCCCTTTGCCGGCATCCCAAACACCACTACCTTTACGGCACATTAATTTAAAACAAAACTTCACCCGTATGCCCCCATTAATGCCCAAAAAAGTCCAAAAGGCCTCAAAGTCTCAAATGCCCCTGCCGAACACATAAAGCACCTCCATTCAGTATATTTGCATCGTTTATTAAAATATTAAATCTTATGTTTCAATTTCATTTTCAAAGAGACACCCGCGACACTCACCTGCTTTCCGATGAGGAGCTCCAGATGTGGTGCCTCGAAAGACTCCACCCCATAACCGAGGCGGAACTGGCGACATTGCACGCTCAATACCTGTTCGAATACGTTCGGGAAGTCAGTAAAGACGTACAGATAACAGCGCAAGCCCTGAACGATCGGACACACGTCTGGCCAATTTCAACGCCTGTAAAAATCCCCTGCGAAGAAATAAACGGAATAAACGAACGGGTCGAAAAACCGTTTAAACCGGTTCACTCGCTTTAGGAGTAAACCGGACAACACAAAAATCTCCGTCATTCCGATTGTCTGATTTAGCCAAATTATTCTCCCATTGCAAAGGTTGAAGATTTAAAAGATTATCACTTCCGCCTTTGCTTTCGGGGATAATACGGTCTATCTCTCAACCGAAATTATCATTCCTGTCGTCGTATTTATCTCGTTGCATCAGAGCATCGCAAACACCAAATCTGTATTTGCCGGAGTTAAATCCATCTTTTATTTTCCCTTTGCTCCAAATTTTTTCAATAATACATTCATCTAAATTTCCCATAATCTTATATCTTATTTAGTTAATATCTCTCTTATTTTTTCTATAGCCTCACCACCTCCTTCTGCGTGTCCGTTTTCAATATACGTTCTTAAAAAAAATATAGGCATAGGGAGACTGTTTAATAATTTCATATCATTCATCGCGTTAAACATATTCTTATTGCTTAATGCCGAACGAGCAACATTTATATTTTTACATTTTTCAATATGCTCCTCGAATAACTCTAATAGTTTTGTCGCTCTTTCTTTAGGAGATTTCATTACTACGATTTCATTTTCGTGTAAAGAGATAAACTCCGATATGTTTTTGGGGTTATTTTTCTCATTTCTTACAATTTCTTTAATTATAGCTTTATCTTCTTTTGCACTAATCTCCAATATTTTTGTGAGACTTTCCAAATGTTTTGAATAGATAAAATTGAATTTTTCTACTTCTTTTTTTATATCAGTATGAATATCTGAATTTTTTTTATTAGCTTTCTGACCTCTGCGAAAGAATATAACAGATAAGAAAAGCAGGTGGTGATTTAAAAAGTATGCTGCTATAAAAATATGACAAAGAAGGAATAAGTTGTATTTTTGTTGAATGAGCATAAAGATAGAACTGTATTGTCCTCAGTGTCAAGGAAC
>JAISCP010000082.1 GCA_031265495.1 Heliobacteriaceae bacterium
TGAGGGTTTTATTATTATTAATTCCTATAAAACCCTCACCCACCCTGCGGGGGCATTGTTAACTTTGCATTGTTTCGTCATTGCGAGGAGGGCGTCAGCCCGACGCGGCAATCCAGTAAGTTCACTGTTTTGACTGGATTGCTTCGTCGCTTGCCGTGCAAGCTCCTCGCAATGACGTTAATAAAAGCAAAAAGACCATCAGTTGCCGAACAACCATCCTGTCATCCTGAATTTATTTCAGGATCCGGCCACCGATAAAAATATTCAGCTTCCGTAAGCTTTGCTTCCCCGTATAAAAGGCAGATGCTGAAACAAGTTCAGCATGACAGGAAGATTATGGCTGGTTTTTAGCAATCCTATTCATTAATAATCATGTAACTAATTACTTGACATGTACAATGTAAAACTTATTCCTTTTAAACAAATTGTAAACAATTGTAAAAATAAATTTCAAACAGGCTGAAACAATTGTAAAATCTCCTATATGATATGATATGATATGATATGATATGAGCGGAATTGTGTCAACCCCCGCAATTTTTTTAACTGTCTGTTTTTTTAAAAAATGTTAGTAAAAAAAAGAAAGCAGGTAGTTATGAACCCGGTAGAACCAATTAACACAACAGTAAAAGCAGCCAAAAGATTGAATTTATTAAAGAAATTCGGGATTTCATTGGAAGATGTCCAAGCGATTACAGAAGGTGATGCTCACAGCATGAAAACATTTAAAATATGGGTAAGCAAATTCAATCGTAAGACTAAATACAAATTGAAAGATTGTTATGTTGCCCAAATGCAGTCCAAAGACGGCTCTATAAAAACATTAAAGGATATCGTAAATCTTGCAAAGAAGGGAAGTTGTGGAGAATATTCTCATTCTGGATCCATTGTAGGAATTGGAAAGGATTTTGATCATAGTCTCCCCCCAAAACTAAATGCTTTTGTGTATGGAGTATATAATTTTATAAATGCTTTAAATACGAATGTGCGAACGTTCAGCCCTGCCCGCAAAACGGCAAACATTCACCAACAAGGGATTGGTCTGCTCAGAGGCAAAGCAGCCGGCAAGCTGCCTGATTTGAAAGATGTTATGGCCAAATACAACAACGTAAAGCGGTCAAAGAAGCCATAACCTGATCCGGGAATGTTACAGGGCGGGAGTTTTCCCGCCTAGTAATTGCCCGACTATGTGCGGGTACATCTCGTGTTCAAGCTTGTGGACTTCGGATTCGGTTTCTTCAAGGGTTGGGCGGACTTTAATACTCCGCTGTTCAATAATTTTGCCGGCGTCCACTTCTTCGGTCACGTAATGAACGCTTACGCCGCACTCGGTTTCGCCGGCGTCAAATGCCTGTTTAATCGCGTCCATGCCTTTGTATTTCGGCAAAAGCGACGGGTGAATGTTCACAAATGTTCCGTATTGCAGAACGGACGCAGGCAAAATTCTCATATAACCCGCAAGAACATACAAATCATATTTTGCTGTTTTCAAAAACTCCTCTGTTTGTTTAAACGGTACAAAGTGGGACTTAACCCCGAGCTTTTCGGCTCTTTCGCATGCATAACAGCCTTCTTTATCCGTCAAAAGTTCAATTTCAATCCCTTTTGGCAGCAGGTGTTCGGCTATCGCCTGAAAATTTGAACCGTTACCCGAAGCAAAAATTAGTATTTTTTTCATTTTTTACCACTTCTCCGATTACAAAAGGTTCGTAAGCTTTGCAGGTTTCAAAAACCGCGTCTTTACGGGCAGTGTCCGTAATCAGGCACAAACCGACGCCCATGTTAAAAGTTTTGTATGCTTCATCTTCACCCGCAAGCTTTTGCAGTTCTTCAAACAGAGGCTGCTTTATTATTTTGTTTTTATACACAACCGCGCAAAGGTGTTCGGGAATTGAGCGGACAAGATTTCCCTCAATGCCGCCGCCCGTAATATTCGCCGCCGCATGGACCGCGCCGCGTTCCGTGAGGCTGATTACTTCGTTTGCGTAGATATAAGTCGGTTCAAGCGCCGCTTCAAAAAGTTCGTCATTCAAAAGTCCGCTGTCATGCAGTTTTCTGATTAACGAGTACCCGTTTGAGTGCGGCCCTGAGGATTTCAGGGCAATAATAACGTCTCCTTCTTTTACATTTTCTTTTTTTAAGACCTTATCTTTTCTCACAATCCCGGTCATAAAACCGCCCACGTCAAAGTGTCCTTCTTTCACAAGGTCGCCAAGCTCGGCAGTTTCACCGCCAAGCAGGGTGCAGCCGTACTTTTCAAGCTCTTTGCGCAAAGCAAGAATAAATGCTGACGCAGCTTCAACATTCAGTGTGTTTGTAGCAAAATAATCAAGAAAAAATAACGGTTTTGCGCCGGTGCAGATAAGGTCGTTGAGGTTCATGGCAATTAAATCAATTGCTATTGTCTCATATTTCTTGCGCTGTGACAGCGGAATTACTTTTGTGCCAACGCCGTCCGTGCAGCCGGCAAGATAGTATTCGGGAATATAGGGATGCTCGTAAAGTCCGGCAAAATTACCGATATTATCCGTCTTCATATCCTTTCTGATAATTTCCGTGAGCAAATCACCGTTTTCTATGCTTACACCTGATTCTTTATAGCTTATCATTTAATTTCCCTTTATTATTTCGTTAACGCAAGCGTCTTGCTCTGCGGATTTTCGTCCTTTGTTTTCTGCGCCTCAAAGCAGCGGTAGCACCAGCCGGTTTGCCCGAATGTATCTTTTAAAGATTGCAGGGTCAAATACTTAACGCTGTCCGCTCCGATTGCTTTTGCAATTTCTTTTTCTTCTTTGTACACTGCCGCAATAAGCTCCTGTGTTGTCGGAATATCCACCCCCCACAGGCATGTGTTCAAAAGCATGGGGGACGAAAGTCTGAAATGAACTTCTTTGGCTCCGGCTTTTTTGAGCATTGTTACAATTTCTTTTGAGGTAGTTCCTCTCACAAGAGAGTCGTCTATCAAAAGAACTTTTTTCCCCTCAATCAGCGGGCGGACAATCAGAAGCTTTTCCCGAACCTTATTAACGCGGGTTTCCTGTGTAGGCGAAATAAACGAACGCCCTACCCAGTGATTTCTTATCAAACCCGTGTGGAACGGTATTCCTGATTTCTGCGCATAACCTATTGCCGCAGCTATTCCCGAATCTACCACCGGAACCACTATATCAGCATCTATACTGTCTGTTTCGGCAAGTGTTTTTCCGAGTTCAACACGTGTCATATAAACATTTCTGCCAAAAATGTTTGACGCGGGATGCGAAAAGTAAATATGTTCAAATACGCATTTGCATTCTTTTTTTTGCCCGTAAAAACGTTTTATACAATAGCCGTTTTCGGTAATCTCCACTCCTTCGCCCGGCATGATTTCGATTACTTTCTCAATGTTTAACCCCGTAAATGCAATGTCTTCCGATGCAATAAAACAGCCCTCTTTTGCTTCGCAGACGAACAGAGGACGGTACCCGACAGGGTCGCGGTAGGCAACAACGCGTTTGGGCAAAGCCAGCGCAAGGGAAAACGCCCCATTTGAAAAATCATCCCCGAGACAGGTTCCTATTTCTTCAAAAGTCCATTGCGACGGAGGTTTCTTGAGTCCGAAAACTATACGCTTCAAAAGCACTTCACTGTCGCTGTTTGTAATAAAGACTTCCCCAATCTTCTCAAATTTTTCACGAATTTTCATTGCTTTTTCAACATTCCCGTTATGGGCTATTGCAACGTGTTCGTTCATATATCTGATTAGATAAGGCTGCGCATTTACGGCGCTGGAGCCTCCCTGTGTGGAATAACGGACATGCCCCACGCCGAAACGGCCTTCGGCTTTTTCAATAGCTGAATCTTCAAGAGCCTGCATTACAAGACCTTTTGCTTTTACAAGCGTCTGGGTTTCTTCGCCGCAAGAAATACCTGCCGATTCCTGACCTCTGTGCTGAAGCTTAAAAAGTCCTTTGCGGATTATTTCCTTTACATTTCCGCTGCGGGCAAACCCCCCGAAAATTCCGCACTCCTCACCAAGTTTGTCCAAAGTAGTATCCGGGTGAAAATCTTCGGTAAGCATCAGTTTTCAATCTCCTTTGCTATGGAATTATTATAACAATTACAAAGCTCGTCAAGCTTAAATTTGTAGCCGTCAAAGACAACCTCACTGCCGGTGCATTCTCCCAAAAGCTTATACGGCGCTTTACAGTGTTTTTCAAATTCCTGAGCATTATCGGTTGAGACAATGTATCTTCCCGTAATTTCTCCGAACAACGCTTTCAGCGGCTCTGTTTCACCTATAAGCGCGCCTCTGAATCCGGCGCCGCCGTTAAACAACCCTTCCAGCAAAGCTCCCAAAAGCCCGCCTTCTGACACGTCGACCGCGCCTTTGATTAATTTCCTGTCACGTAATTCAAAAATTGAATTTGCAAGTAAAAGTTCTAATTCAGGGTTCACGCTGTCAACCTCTCCTCCCAGAAAATCAAAGCAAACCATCTGATAAAGTGACGCTCCGGCAGGCGAACCGTTATTTATTTCTTTCCCGAGAAGATAAATCTTTTCCCCGCTGCCAAAAGACGCTTTTATAACGTCTTCCGGGCGGTCTGCATATCCGGCCATGCCAACGGCGGGCGTAGGATAAACTCTTGTATATTCGCACTCATTGTACAGCGAAACATTGCCCGATACTACCGGAATAGATAACTCCCGGCAGCCATCGGCAAGACCGTCAATTGATTTTACAAGCTGGTAGCCGACTTCGGCTTTCTCGGGATTGCCGTAATTAAGGCAGTCCGTTATCCCCAGCGGCTTATAGCCGGAAGAAACAAGGTTTCTGTAAGATTCGTAGAGAGTATTTTTTGAACCGTTATAAGGGTCTAAAAACACCTGACGTCCGTTTGAATCAATTGTAAGCCCTATTACTCCGCCTTCTTCACCCAGCCAGATACCGGCCGCTCCCGCCTGATTGGGAGTTACCGCCGTTCTGTTCCCGACAGTGTGGTCGTACTGGGTGTAAACCCAGTTTTTGGAAGCGAAATTCGGGTCGCTCACAATTTTTCTGACCGCTTCTTCCACGCTCATTGTTTTGTCATGTTTTTTATTTCTGTATTCGCTTATGTACTCCGGTTCTTCTTCGTTTAAATCATACAAAATCCCGTTGTTAAGCATTGCCGGTGAAACATTCGCGGCAGGTTCCCCGTTAAAGAACAGTCGGTATTCTTCTTCAGGTATGGTTTTGCCGATTTCACGCGCGGGAATTTCATACTTGTCCGCAATATCAAGAACTTTCCGGACACCTTCCGCTGAGGTTACAAAAATCATTCGCTCCTGAGATTCGGAAAGCATTATTTCCCAAGCTTTCATACCTTCTTCTCTGAGGTGGACTTTATCAAGATAAAGCTCCATGCCGCAGTTCCCCTTGTAAGCCATTTCGGAGGTTGAACTCAAAAGCCCCGCCGCGCCGCAGTCCTGACACGCAAGAACTTCATCAAGTTTGAGTATTTCAAGAGTCGCCTCAATCAGTATTTTCTTTATAAAAGGGTCTCCTACCTGAACCGAAGGTCTGTCTTCTTTGGATTTTTCGCTTAATTCCTTTGAGGCGAACGATGCGCCGTGAATTCCGTCCCGTCCGGTGTGCGAACCCACAATTATAACATGCTTATTCACCGGCGCGGAAGAGGTTTTAATGTCTTTTTTGTCTACAATTCCGACAGCCATTACGTTTACCAGCGGAGAGGTTTCATAACACGTGTCAAACCCGACTTCGCCCGCAACCGTCGGAACCCCGATAGAGTTGCCGTAAGCGCTTATGCCTTTCACAACCCCGTCAAACAGATGTTTTGAATGGTTGCTTTTTTCGCCTTCATTAATCCTGCCGAATTTTAAAGAGTTCAAAAGCGCAACCGGTCTTGCGCCCAGCGCAAGCACATCTCTGATTATTCCGCCTATACCTGTTGCAGCCCCCTGAAACGGCTCTACCGCAGAAGGGTGGTTGTGGGATTCGGCTTTGAAAAATATTACCTGACTGCCGACCTGAACGCCTCCGGCATTTTCCTCGCTGTGCAAAGACCCGTCTTTCGGAAATCTTGACAGATATTTTCTTGAATGGCTGTAACCGCAGTGTTCCGACCACATTGCCGAAAATAAATACGTTTCAACCTCATTCGGCTCGCGCCCGAGCTGTTTTACAATCTGTTCGTATTCAAAATCCGTTAATCCGAGCGCCGAATATAATTCCAATGTTTTCACTTTTTCACCGCCAATGCCTGTTCAATAATCTTAAAAATCTCACGTCCGTCCGTGTTCCCGGTTTCGGCGAAAAATGCGCGCTCAGGGTGCGGCATCATGCCGATTATATTTCTTTCCCTGTCGTAAAGCCCCGCAATATCCCCGACAGAGCCGTTAGGGTTATCCGCATACGTCAGAAAAATCATATCTTTTTCATTAAGCTCAATAAGAACGTCTTCTTCGGCAAGATAACGTCCTTCACCGTGTGCAATCGGAAGGGTAATTTCTTTTCCGTCTTTTATTTTCAGCCTGCTGTTTTTACAGATAAACCGCGTGTTCCAGTTGTCCGTCAAAACTCCGGGCAGCAATCCCGTTTCGCAAAGAATTTGAAACCCGTTGCAAATCCCTGTTACAAACCCCCGCTGCGCTTTAACGTATTCCTTGACCGCTTTCATTACCGGGCTGAACTTTGCCAGCCTTCCCGAGCGGATGTAATCCCCGTAAGAAAAACCTCCGGGTAAAAATACCGCATCATAATTACTCAAAGACTGTTCAAAATGCCATACATAATCCGTTTCCCAGCCAAACCCTTCGCACGCCGCTTTTGTATCTCTGTCGCAATTTGTTCCCGGAAATACAATCACAGCCGCTTTCATTATCTCACCCCGCCCGTTAATTCAAAACGCTCTATCTCATATTTTTCCAGAACAGGGTTTGATAAAACTTCCTGACAGATATTTGCAAGTTTAGATTTAGCTTCCTGTTCGCTTTCGCCGTTCACCACAACCGAAAAGTATTTCCCCACCGCTACATTCGGGTCGGTCTCCATGCCTGTACGCTTCAAAACCGTTTCAATAGCCGAACCCTGAGGGTCTCTTACTCCGTTTTTCAATGTTACCACAATATCCGCTTTATATTTCACAATTCCACTCCCAGTATGCCTGCCAGCTTTGTATACGACTCAATCAGGCTGCCTTTGGCTTCCCTGAACACGTCTTTATCCAGAGAGTCCGTTGTACCTTTTTTCCAAAACCTGCAAGTGTCGGGAGAAATTTCATCGGCAAGAATAATTTCCCCGTCCGGCAGTCTTCCGAACTCCAGTTTGAAATCTACAAGAGTAACGCTTTTTGAATCCGCATACTTTGACAGAATTTCGTTTATTGCAAGCGCCTGATTTTTTATAATATTAATTTCAGCCGCAGATGCAAGTCCTTTGGATACTGCTTCTTCTTGGGTTATGAGCGGGTCGCCCAAATCATCGTTCTTATAAAATATCTCAAACACCGGCTCTTCAAATTTAACGCCTTTTTCGTATCCGAGCCGCTTGCAGATTGAACCTGCCGCGTAATTTCTTACGATTGTTTCAAGCAGAATTATTTCCACTTTTTTGGCAATCATTGACAATTCATCCGTATATTTCACCGTATGTGTTTTTATCCCGTTATTTTCCAGCAGTGTAAAAAAGTGTTTTGTAAAAGCCATATTCAATCTGCCTTTACCTGCTATAATTTCCTTTTTTTCACCGTTAAACGCTGTCGCGCTGTCTTTATAACGGATTAAAATCTCACCCTGCGAGGCTGTTTTAAAAATCTGTTTTGCTTTGCCTTCATAAAGTAATTTTTCTGAAAATGTTTCGGTTGCTGCCATAAACTTAACTCCCGTTTATTTAAAAATCTTGACATAAAATTCATCTGAAATCAACACAAAAGTTAAGAAACTTTAACAACTTATTTTAAGTGCGCTGATTTTGTAATACAATTTTTTTGGAACTAATTAAAATATATCGGAATAGTCTCCTGACGTATAGTCATTTTAACTTTTACGTCACACTGAACGACCGGATTGACCTCCGGTGATTCAGAGTCTATCAGTTTAATTAAAATGGATAGATTCCGGGTCAAGCCCGGAATGACGTTGATACGACAGATGCCGTACGCGGAGGAATATTCCAATTATTATTACTTAAAGGAAATTGTTATGGTAAAATCCAAAAGAGCGTTTATAAGTGTATTTGATAAAGCCGGAATCGCGGACTTTGCATCGGAATTGTCTCAAAAACACGGGTTTGAAATAGTGTCCACCGGCGGAACCTACAAAGAACTGTCCGAAAATAAACTGCCGGTTACGGAAATAAGCGAGATTACCGGTTTTACCCGGCTGCTGGGCGGCAAGGTTAAATCCCTGCATCCGTTTATTCACGCGGCAATTCTTGCATACCGTAACAACCCCGATGACATGGAAGAACTTAAAAACAATGATATTACACCGATTGACATTGTGGTGTGCAATCTTTATCCGTTTGAAGCCGCTGCAAAAAAAAGCAATGCAGAGCTTGCCGAACTAATCGAAAACATTGATATTGGCGGGGTTACGCTGCTCAGAAGCGCAGCGAAGAATTTTGCAAGCGTAGCGGTTGTCTGCGCACCGGAAGATTATGCCGCAGTCCTCAAAGACATGGATGAAAATAACGGTCAGGTCAGTTACAATTTAAGGAAAAAGCTTATGCTAAAAGCTTTTGAATACGTTACTGGCTACGACGCGCTTATTACAAAAACATTACGGGAAAAATTGGGAGAATAAAAATGGAAATAACTCAGGATTACAGTTCAGCGGAAAAAATTATCAATATAAGATACGGCGAGAATTCCCACCAGAACGCCGCATTATATAGTAAAGAAAACTCAATAAGTTTCACACAGCTGCACGGCAAAGAACTTTCCTATAACAACATTGTTGATATGGCATGCGCAATGAATATTGTAAGCGAATTTACCGGAATTCCCGCAGTATCAGTCATCAAACACAATAATCCGTGCGGCGCGGCGCTCGGAACAACGCCGCAGGACGCTTTTGCCAAAGCTCTTGACTGCGACCCGATAAGCGCTTTTGGCGGAATTATCGCCTGTAACGAAACCGTAAACGCAGAAATGGCAGGCGCGGTTAAGGATATTTTTACGGAAGTGGTAATTTCCGTAGATTTCACGCCCGAAGCTCTCGACATTCTAAAAGGAAAAAAGAATATACGGCTTATAAAAATAAACGCCGGCATGTCCGAATATAAAAATGCACAAAAAATTGACACGAAAGAAACTCCGTTTGGCGTTCTGGTGCAGGATTTCGACAACATTGAATTAAACAAAGATAACTTTAAAGCCGTAACCGATAAAAAACCAACTTCCGAACAAATTGAGGATATGGTTTTTGCGTGGAAAATTGCCAAACACGTTAAGTCAAATGCAATTGTCGCTGCAAAAGACCTGAGGACTTACGGACTCGGAATAGGCCAGACAAGCCGGATAAAGTCTATGGAGCTGGCGCTTGAGCAGGCATGCGATAATGCTAAAGACGCTGTTATAGCAAGCGACGGATTTTTTCCGGCGGTTGATAACATTCAGGCGGCGGCGCAATCCCGGATTGCCGCAATAATTCAGCCCGGCGGAAGCATTAAAGACCCCGATGTTATTGCCGAATGTAACAAATATAATATTGCAATGGTTTTTACCGGAGTAAGACATTTCAGGCATTAAGCTAAATTAGTGAATAGTAAACAGGAAAGAGGGAACCGTTGAATGCCTCTCCATACGGGAGAGGGAAAAAACAAAGAGATGCTCAGTACCCGCCCTGCAAACACACACCATAACCTTCCCTGTCATGCTGAACTTGTTTCAGGTTCTAACCACCGGTAAAAATATCCAATACCTTTAAGCTTTACTTCCCCGTGCAGAAGGCAGATGCTGAAACAAGTTCAGCATGACAGGGTGGTTGTTCAGGATTGACGACGGTGTTAACTTTTCATTGCTTCGTCATTGCGAGGAGCTTGCATAGCAAGCAACGAAGCAATCCACAAAATCAACAGCCTTGACTGGATTGCTTCGCCGGGCTGACGCCCTTCTCGCAATGACGTTGCTGAATGACAGGAAGGTTGTTCAGGTGAGGCGTAAGCCAAACTTTACTGCCCCCTCACCCCAAACACTAAACTCAACCTACGGTTTCGCTAAGTGTTTGCACCCTCTCCCGGAGGGAGAGGGTAATTCAACCTTTCAACTGACTTAGAACTTCCATGAAGCTCCCAGCTGGAAGCCCACACCGGTTCTGCCGCCGTTACGCAATACTATCTGCAAGTAACCGGTAAGTCTGTCTTTCCACACCTTTGTCGCACCGATACCATATTGAAGGTAACCGTGATTCATGTGTATGTTCGGAAGACTTATGCTGCCCGCGCTGCCGTTAATCTTATCATTGATATAGTAGAAATATTGGACTGTACCATAGATATTCCATGTGTCTTTTGAATAGATTAAATTAAGACCCGGAGCCACGTTTATACCGTTAAGGAAGCCGGAGTTCATGCTAAGCGCGCCGTAATCACTTCCCCAGCGCTGGCTGCCGAAAATGTTATAAGTTGCCATTAAAGTCGGTTGTATAATGAGGTTTTTTGTAGGATGGAAGTTGTAAGCCCCTTTAACAGCCGCTCCGGCAAACCAGTTGCCTACTTGGTCCTGAAAACTTGAAACTGACATTTCGTTTGAATAGCCGCCCGCGTAAGCAAGGACTGAGCCTGTGAAATCATTCTTCATGAACGTTCCCATAGCGCCGGCCTGACCGCCGTTCTGGTACATGCTTACTCCATCGTAAGTCTGGTGTCCGCCATTATAGCCTATATAAGCGGTTGGGAGGAATTTCCATCCGTCTTTAAGGTCTTGTACGGGAAAGTCTGCGCCTACCAGAGTACCCCATACATTGTTGCCTACGTTTAACCCGTGCGACATTGACAGACGTTCAAAGGTTACGTAATTTTTAAACCAGATACTGCCGTCTTTTTTGCTGTGCTGATAAGGCGCCAAAATTTCAGTTCCTGCCGCATACCGGTTTGCCTGAAGCGACCCTACGGAAGAAAATTCACTGTCAAGAAAAATATGGTCAAAAAGGTTATCGTTAACAATGAGCTGATTATTAAAGACCGCCATTGACGCAACCTGTCCTCTGAAAACTTCCGGGTTAAAATCTACCATAGAAAGAACGTATTTGCCGATTTCACTCTGAACCGGAAATAATCTGTATATGCCGATAGCGGATTTTACTTTTTTATCGCTTGCCGCAAACTCTACATCCATATTTATGTTATTTGTGTTGAAAATTTGGAAAGGTATTTCCTTATCTTTAACATGTGCCATGTAAGCGCCGGGATTAAAGTCCGCAATAGTTATGGTACCATGTGCGCCGGACAGGTCTATTGCGCCGAAAGTAAATGTATCGGACGTCCGGCTTAGGGGTTCAAGGTCTACTGCAAAGGATGCGCCGTTTTCTCCAACGCTGAGATTATTGGCTGTGTGATTATCAAGGGAGTTATTCATTACGTTAACCAGACCGCTATCCATTGCCAGATTATTTATCGCTAAAACAGCCAAGTGCAGGGATGAATTTCCCGTAAGACCGACATTACCCGTAAAGAATGAAGCGCCGTTTTCAACATAAGTTGCGCCCGCACTCTGGTTGAAATCACCCGTAAAATCAGAGTTTTGTGAAGTGTTTCGTAATACCAATTCACCGCTGCCTGTTTTGTTGATTATTCCGGTTCCGATAATACCGCTGCTGATTGACACAAGCCCGTTATCGCCCGTAATGTTTACAATTCCGTCATTATGAATATCATTTGCGTAGGTTAAGCCGGTATTGTCAGCAGCCATATTTAATCCCCATGTACTGTCGCCGAAGATTATATTACCTGCCGTTGAATTCAGATTTACAGTTCCGTTGTTGTTATAAATTGCGCCGCCATAGCCGTCTGCGCTGTTACCGTAAAAAATTGTTCCGCTGTTAATTGTTACATCGCCATTGTCGTTCATAATCGCGCCGCCGCTGCCGCCGGCGTTGTTATCGTAAAAAATTGTTCCGCCGCTGATTGTGAGATCAGCCTTTTCGTTATAAATCGCGCCGCCGTTGCCGCTTGCGCTGTTATCGTAAAAAGTTGTCCCGTTAATTGTGACATCGCCGGAATTTTGATTATAAATCGCGCCGCCGCCGCCGTTTGCGCTGTTACTGTAAAAAGTTGTTCCGCCGTTAATTGTTACATCGCCGGAATTTTGATTATAAATCGCGCCGCCGCTGCCGTTTGCGCTGTTATCGTAAAAAGTTGTTTCATCGTTAATTTTTACATCGCCATTGTCGTTCATAATCGCGCCGCCGTTGCTGTCCGCGCTGTTATTATAAAAAGTTGTTCTGCCGCTGATTGTGACATCAGCCCTTTCGTTAAAAATCGCGCCGCCTGACACGGTTGCTTTATTGTCTGTAAAAATGTTTTGGTCACCGGTAATGCTTACAGAGCTGGAATTTTGATTGAAAATTGCGCCGCCGGAAGCTGATGTATTTTCTGTAAAACTTGTTCCTCCGTTGATTGTTACAGTCCCACTGTAATTATAAATCGCGCCGCCTTCATTTACTGTTTTATTTTTTATAAAAAAGCTGTCTGTAATATTTATAGTACCACCACCCATGTTGCCAACCGTGCCGGAATAAGACGCTTCATTTTCTGTAAAAACTGTTCCGCCGTTGATTGTAACGGTGCCGTTGTGATTAAGAATCGCACTGCCGATATTTGCGGTATTTTTTATAAAAATTGTTCCGTTGGTAATTGTTGAAGAACTTGAATTGTTGTAAATCGCGCCGCCGCCCATTGCTGCTGTATTTTCTGTAAAAACTACTTTGTCGACTGTTAAATGACCATTGTCAGCCAGATTAAAAATCGCGCCGCCGTCCTCTTCCGCTTGATTTTTTGCAAAAATGTTTTGGTCACCGGTAATGGTTACATAGCCGTTACTTCCATTGAAAATCGCGCCGCCGTTGTTTGCGATATTTTCTGTAAAACTTGTTCCTCCGTTGATGGTTACGGTTCCATTGTAGCTGGAAAGCGCGCTGCCTTTATTTCCTGCAACTCCAAAGTTATTTTTTGTAAAAACGCTGTCTGTAATACTTATATTGCCTCCGCTGCTGAAAACCGCGCTGCCGTCAACGGCTGTATTTTCTGTAAAAGTTACTTTGTCAATGGTTAAATTTCCGTTGTAGTTATAAATCGCGCCGCCGTTGTTGCCTGCTTTATTTGCGTTAAAGCTGCTGTTGCTAATAGTTACATTGCCGTACAAGTTGTGAATCGCTCCGCCGAAGTTGGTTGCACTGTTGTTTTGAATAATCACATTGCTTAAAACAGCTGCTGCGTCCGCATTAATTATACGCAGCACAGAACCGTTACCCGAAATATAAGCGTCCTGAATTGTTAAGTTACTCAATGTCAAATCTGTTTTCTCTATAAGATTAAAGAATGAACCTTTAGCCCCGGTAGGAGTGCCGGAAGAATTCACTATTACACCTGAGATTATACTGTGTGAAGGGTCGTTATCATAACCCTCTACCTTAAAATTTCCGAATGCCGTAGCACCAAGACTCTGACCTATATGATAAGTAGTTGGCTGTGAGGTAAATGAGAAACTGCGATCGCCGTACTGACCATTCAAGGTGTATAATGTGTTTTCATCCGCAATAGCCATTGCCGTAAGCGTAATACCTGTTTTTGCCGCATTCATTGCCGCTTTGTATTTATAAACTTTTGTTGCAACAGTTTGGCTCAAAATGCTGTTGAACTCAAGCCCGCCGGTTAATACCTCCGTATTGTAAGTCTTATGACGCCCGTTGTCGTTATCATTAAGTACTTTTATTATGCCGGCTGCAATAGTACCGGTAGTTGGGTTGTTAACCTTCATTTGGTCAGCGTTCAAAACCACATCGCCGTTGACTTTATCGAATTTTATACCGAAGTTTAATGCTGAACCTGATGCATTAAAATTGTCAAATTCAACTGTCTTCGTATTATTTGTACTCAAATCAACAACAGAATTGTTAAAGCTGTAAGTTGTAGAGCCGGTTAAATCAGCTGCGCTGATAGTTACGTCCGAGTCGGTAAAATTAACGGTGTTTGCGCTGCCGTTATCGAATTTTCCGGTAAGAGTATATGCGGCATTGCCCTTTAAACCCGCGTCTTTGCCGAAATTAGCGGCTGCATTTGCGCCCGTGAATTTGATTGCTGTATTATTTATATCAATAGCCGTACCGGTAGTGTTGTAATGTTTAAGAACACCTGAATCGCCGAGATTTGCGTTGTAATATACGTTATCTCCCGTAACCTGTAACGTACTTGCGGCAACATTATTTGTACCCGCAAACATTTTGCCTGCCGAAGAAACTATTGTTTCGCCGCCGGTGGAGTTGAATGTTCCGGTATAGCCGGAACTGTCCGCATTAATCAGAAATCTGCCCCCGTTGGTCTTTGCGATGGTACCGGTACCTGCAATACCGCTGTTGATTACTACATCATTGGCTGTACCGTTGACATTTACCGTTGTGTTATCACTGTAGATGTCATTACCCTTAGCAGCGGTATTTAACCCAAATGCGCTGTCGCCGAAAATTATATTACCTGTTGTTGAATTCAGATTTAAAATTCCGTTGTTGTTATAAATCGCGCCGCCGTTGTTGTCTGCGCTGTTACCGTAAAAAGCTGTTCCGCCGTTGATTGTGGCACTGGAATTTTGGTTATAAATCGCGCCGCCTTCATTTTTTGTTTTATTTCTTAGAAAAGCGCTGTCTGCAATATTTATAGTACCGTTCATCAAGTTGGAAATCGTACCGGAAGAAGCCGCTTCATTTTCTGCAAAAACTGTTCCGCCGTTGATTGTTACATCTCCATTGTAATTATGAATCGCGCTGCCGATATTTGCGGTATTTTTTGTAAAAGCTGTTCCGCCGTTGATTTTGACACTGGCCCTTTGGTTATAAATCGCGCCGCCTTCATTTTTTGTGCTGTTTTTTGTAAAAGCGCTGTCTGTAATATCTATAGTACCACTCCCAATGTTGGAAACCGCGCCGAAATTATTCGCTTTATTTTCTGTAAAAGTTGTTCCGCCATCGATTGTTACGGCGCCGTCTGCATTATAAATCGCGCTGCTGGTATTTGCGGTATTTTTTGTAAAAGTTGTTCCGCCGCTGATTTTGACATTAGCCTTGTTGTTATAAATCGCGCCGCCGATAAGAGCTTTATTTTCTGTAAAATCTGTTCCGCCGCTGATTGTTATAGTACCGTGTTCTTTATTATAAATCGCGCCTCCTAAATCTGCTCTGTTTTTGTTAAAGCTGCTGCTGCCAATCATTGTAGCGCCGGCGCTGCTGTCAACCGCTCCGCCATTGTCTAAGGCTAAAGTATCTTTGACAATCAGATTGCTTAAAGCAGCCGATGCCCTATTATTACTTATACGCAGAACAGAACCGCTGTCTATAGTGCCGGTGTCCTTAATTGTTAAGTTACTCAACGTAAGAAGCGTTTCATTGACAAGATTAAATAATGAACCCTTATTCCCGGTGAGAGCGCCTGCAGAATTCACTATTTCACCGGAAATTATACTGTGTGAAGGGTCTTTATCATAACCCTCTACCGTAAAATTTCCGTCTGCCGTCTTACCCAGACTCTTGCCGATATGGTAAGCATTCGGCTGCGGCTTAAATGAATAAGTGCGCCGGCCGCTCTGAGCGTTCAAGTCGTATAATAAGTTTTCATCCGCCGCTGACACGGTACTATTGCCTGAAACGATTATGCTGCCGCAAAATAAAAGCAACATAACTACTTTTGTTAAAGTTTTTTTCATCTTTTTAATCCAATACTCTTTTTAATCCAATACTAAACCATTACTAACAATATACTCTTCCCATTACACAATATTAAAAAATATTACGCATCAATCAAATTTTCAGTATTTTTAGCAATTCAACCTGATTATAACATATATAAAAAAATTAGTCAATAGGTGAATAAGAAAATAGTTGAAAGGTTGAATAGTTGAAGGGTTGAAGGGTTTACCCTCCCCTTGAGACTCTGCCGAGCGAAACGATTGCGGATTCCGGCGGGCGTGAAACGCCCATAGTGAGGAAAACCACGCTTTTCCGAACGGCCGGTAATCCAAGACAAAGTATCGTTTCGTGAGAGGTAGGTAGAAATTCCTGCAAGGAATTTCGGGGTGGGGTGGTTAGAGGTATAGAAGGCTGGAGGTATAGCTTTTTAGTTGAAAGGTTGAAAGGTTTAATTCCTTCTCCGAGAAGGTACCCATAGGGCGGATGAGGGTTTTATTGAAATTAGTAAATAGTAAATAGGAAAGAGGGAACAGCAAAGGATTGTCACAGCCCGCCTTAACCACCCTGTCATGCTGAACTCGGTTCAGCATCTGCACAGGACTGTGATGGTGTGTGTAGTTTTGTTAATAGATTGGGTGACTAAGTGAATAGAGAATTAAGAGGTATAGCTAAATTAGTTGAATGATTGAAAAGACACTGGTTTCCAGTCTCTAACCCCCGGTCTCTAAATGAACTGTATATAATTATCTTTGTTTATTGTATAATTAATCTATGAATGTAATTAGAAAATACCCTGAGCTGTTTAGCATTTTGGGATTGTGTATATTTTGTTATTTTATGTTTTTCCACAATATCGGGAATTACGCTCTCATGGATGTTGACGAAACAAGATACGCCGCAATGGCGCGGGATATGTTCCTGTCAAAAGATTTTCTGACATTAAGACTTAACGGGGATTACTTCTTTGAAAAGCCGCCGTTATATTTCTGGGGCGAGTGTTTGTCTTTCGCGGTTTTCGGGAAAGTCAGCGAATTTACGGTAAGGTTTCCTGCGGCGTTGTGCGGAACCCTTTCAACTTTTCTGCTTTACTTTACGGGGAAAAAATTTGCCTCCCGTACGTACGGAATTGCCGCTGCGTTAATCCTTGCCGCTTCTTTGGAGTTCAATATCCTTTCAAAATTTGCCATTCTTGATATAGTTGTTACCGTATGTATTGGTTTTTCGGTATTTTTCGGATTTATGACTTTCTTCTGTGAGGAACAAAATAAAAAATATTTCTGGTGGCTGTTTTATATTTTCTCGGGGCTGGCTGTTATGGCAAAGGGAATTCCGGGATTTGCCGTGCCTTTCGGGGTAATGCTTCTGTCTTCAATCGCAATGAAAAAATTTAAAGAAATTTTTCGTCCGCAGTATTTTGCCGCCGGGATAATCTTGTTCCTGCTGATAGTTCTGCCCTGGCATATAATTATGATGAAAATGTATCCGCAAATGTTTTGGGATGAATATATTGTCAAGCACCACTTGCAGCGGTTTGTGAATTCCGATGAAATCAACCGTAAAGAACCGTTCTATTTTTATATACTGACGTTTTTATGGGGATTTTTGCCATGGACGGTATCAGCGGTAACCGTTGGGGTTACGGAAATCAAAAAGCTTAAAAACTTCAAATGGCCTGCGCGGCCGCCGGCAGTTTTTCTGTTTGTAATCGGCTTTTTGTTTACTTTTATATTCTTTTCGGCTTCAAGCACAAAGCTGGTAACTTATATTTTGCCGGTATATTTCTTTTCGGCATGTATTATGGCGTATGTTTGGACGGATTACATAGAAAACGGGAGTTACCGGCGGCCGGTTGAAACCGCGTCTTATATTTGGAACGGAATACTGCTGATTGCGGCGGCGGCGGGGATTTTAACGCCGGTGTTTCTGCCGGAAAATATCTATCTTGATATTTTACAGGTAAAATGGGGGTTTGTCGGAATTCTCGGCGGCTGTGCGGGATTAGGAATTTGGAGTACGCTCAAAAATAAGCGCGTGATGGTTTTTGCCTCGCATGTTATTTTTATAACTCTTATCTCCGCTTTTCTCACAAAAGATTTTTTCAAAATTGACTATAAATTCGGACAAGACGACCTTATACATTATGCTCAAACGGCAAAGGAACAAAACTGCAATCTGGCGTCTTTCGGGTTCAGCCGCAGGTATTCGCTTTTGTACTATTACGGCGGAAATGTGGAAATGCAGCGCGACAGGGAAGATTTTGAGTGGCTGAAAAATAAACTTAAAAATTCTTATGTTATTGTGCGCAGCAAAGATGTTGATGAATTTTCCCGAAATGTAAATTTTTATATACTGGAAAAAGGACGGAAGTATTCTCTTGTAAAGGGTGAATAATGCTTGAACGCTATAAAAATTTTCTGAAAGAATTTGATAAAAAATTAGAGCGGTATTTTTTTGCGCACAGGGAATATATTAAGTGCAGAGCAGGCTGCACGGGCTGCTGTGAACTCGGCGGGTATCCGTTTTCAAGGCTTGAGGCGGAATATATTATGAGCGCGTTCGTGCGGCTGCCCGTTGGGGTTCAGGGGAAGATTAAGAATAACATAGGGGGTCTGGTTCGGGATAACACAGAGGATTACCGCTGTCCGTTTTTAATTGACGGACTATGCGCTGCGTACGAATATCGGGGAATTGTCTGCCGGACTTTCGGGCTGGCGTATTTGGACAAAGGCACGGTAAGGCTTCCCGAATGCGCCCGTGAAGGTTTGAATTACAGCAGTTTATTCAATCCCGAAACTAATGAAATTCAACTCCAAAATCCGGTTAAAGAAATTCTGCGTACGGATTTAATCCTGAGAAGTCCGCTTGCACAGCGGTTTAAACTTGAGCCGGGAGAAATAAGACCGCTGATAAAATGGTTTTAGGTGTACATATTAAATAAATCCCTCATTACACTTCCACGTCATGCTGAACGACCGGATTGACCTCCGGTGCTTCAGCATCTGCGCATGACAAATCACACCATAACCATCCTGTCATCCTGAATTTATTTCAGGATCTGCCTTCTGTACGGGGAAGTAAAGCTTAACTGCCCCCTCACCCCCAAACACTACACTCAACCTTCGGTTTCGCTAAGTGTTTGCACCCTCTCCCGTATGGAGAGGGGCTATCTCATTGCCTGTTCGCTTTGTAAACCTTTCAACTAGTTTTCTTATTCACCTAATCACTTAGTCACATATTCACTTATCCAAAATACCTTATCCGCAAAAATGCCGAACTTAACGCCAGCGATACGAAAGTTATCAGCGCTCCGTATTTCATAAATCTGAAAAATGATACAGGATAACCCTTCGCCGCCGAAGTTTCACTTACAATAACATTTGCCGCCGCTCCGATTATTGTCAGATTTCCTCCGAGACACGCCCCCAGCGAAAGCGCCCACCAGAGCGGATTATGATGGTGTGCGCCGCCCAAGTACGGCATAGAATATTGAACTTCCGCTATCAGCGGAGCCATTGTCGCAGTGTAAGGAATATTGTCAATTACCCCTGAAATTATCCCCGAAAACCATAAAATTAACATTGCAGCGTGTTCAATACTGCCATGCGTAAGCTCGATCAATTTATTGGCAAGGAAGCTTATCCCGCCTGACGCCTCAAACGCGCCAATAATAATAAATAACCCGGCAAAGAAAAACACCGTAAGCCATTCAACTTCTTTATAAACCTCTTTGGGGTTTTCAAAAAGCAGCAAGACTCCTGCGCCGGCGCACGCAAACACAAACGCCGGAATATGTGTAATATCATGGGTTATAAACCCTAAAATTACAAGCCCCAGCGTAATCATTGATATAATCATTAATTTTCTGTCCGTGATGGTTTTAGAGTTATCGATATTAGCAGCTTTCGCCATTTTTTCAGGAGCGGCCGTAAGAGACTTCCTGAACATAAAAATCAACAGCCCTGTGCAAACCAGAAATATTACCGCAACTATTCCGGTCAACTCATAAACAAAATCCATGAAGCTTAAACCGGCTTTTGCTCCGATAATTATGTTCGGCGGGTCGCCGATGAGCGTTGCCGTGCCTCCGATATTTGACGCCAGAACCTCCGTAATCAAAAACGGCACAGGGTCGGTTTCCAATTCTTTTGCAATAATAAATGTTACCGGCATGATTAAAACAACCGTTGTTACATTATCCAGAAACGCCGACGCCACAGCGGTAAATGCCGCCAGAGTAAATAAAACAAGTACCGGACGTCCGCCGGTAAAACCCAGCAGCTTTATGGCTGTCCACTTAAAAACCCCGCTTTTTGCCGCAATATGGACAATTATCATCATTCCCACAAGCAAAAATATAACGTCAAATGCTATATATTCAAATACAGACTCCGTATGCAGTCCCAAAAGCATGGTAACGGCAGCGCCGATAAGCGCCGCAACGGACTTCTGGACTTTTTCGGATGCAATAAAAATATACGTAATAAGTAAAATTGCACCTGAAATAATTATCCCGTGATTTGATATAAACTGCTCCATAAAGGTATTATATCATCCTGCAGTCGTAATTACAACGGTTCGCCAAATTCGTAATGGTTAAATGCGCGCTCATAACGTTCTTTTCTTGCAGGGGTCACATATTGAGATAAAGAATAAGGGTCTGCCTTAGTTCTGCCTAATTCGTCAACAACAAAGCCTAAAGGTCTATTGTCTGCACCCATGCCGGAAAGCAATTTGTGCTCATCTGTTTTAAGCGCTGTTGTATTAGTCCGCCAATCCTGCAATATCTGCCGCTGCTTTTTTATATTAGCTTTGAATATTTTAATGATATTAGTATTGGAACCGTTAATCTTATTAATCATCATTGTATCCTCCCATATCATGATTACAATATGAGTAAAGCATAAACAATAAATAAATTGCCGGTATTTGAAAAATTTTCTATTTTATTTTAACAAAAATTTACACAGTTTAAAACAAATAAATGATGTCTTTTTCTCGGCAGCCCTTATAATGTTAATATGAGGAAACTATTCGCTTTATTTCTTATAATATTATTCATGCCTGCAAACTGTTTGGCTTTTACCACAAAAAAAGCTGTGGAAGCCTTTGACGGCAAAGGTTATGTCGGAACACTACCGGACCTTTCCAAAAGCTTCAAAACCACAGAGCCGGCAACGGCAAAACCGCTTTACGAAAGTACGGAAAAATTCCATTCCGCAAATCAGGTTAAGCCCGCCCCAAGAGATAATCCCGCATTTGTCAACATAATTCTTAAAACAGACAAAACCTCGCCGTACTTAAATGATTTGAATGCAATCCTGCCGGTTATTGAAAAAATTTACAACTGCATAGAAAACAAGGAGGATACACAGAAATTCGTTGCCTGCACTTATTTTTTTAACAGAACGGCGGATTATCTGAGGGAAAAATACGACGGAAAACCTGAAAGCCATTATATTTCTTTCAAAAAACTAATGGCGTTAAGCACACACACACAGTCCGTTGCACTTCTGCGCGCGGAAGCGCTTAAATATAATCCTTATCTGGCTTACAGCGGCGCGGGGTATATTTACGACCCCAATAACATAGACCGGCAGCTGGAATACTTAAAGTACGAAATTGAAGATACTATAATTTCGATTAAAGACGCGAATTAGGTGAATAGGAAAATAGTTGAAGGGTTGAATGGTTGAATAGTTGAACGGTTAGATTACCCTCCCTTTGAGGAGAGTGTTAACTTTTTATTGCTTTGTCATTGCGAGGACGAATGTAATGAGGACGAAGCAATCCAGTCAAAACCGTTGAATTTACTGGATTGCCGC
>JAISCP010000087.1 GCA_031265495.1 Heliobacteriaceae bacterium
CTTTCATTGCAAAGTATTTAACTATATCTAATCATAAAACACTTAATATTTCTTGTCAATATATTCAATAAATATATATTAAATATGTCGGCTTATTTGACAAATCCCGGTAATTACAAATTTTCTCATTATGTCAAGTTATCAATAAAACCCTCCATTAGAGACTAGGGATTAGAGACCAGAAACTAGTGTCTTTTCAACTTTTCAACCCTTCAACCATTCAACTAATTTAGCCATACCTCCAGCCCTCTACACCCCACCCCGAAATTTGCTTTGGCAAATTTCGACCCTCCCCCTGAGGGAGGGTCGCTCAGCCTTTTAACCCTTCAACCATTCAACTTTTCAACTAAAAAGCCAGCCCTCCTATTCCCTATTTACTAAGAACTATTCACTAATAAACAATTACCTCTGTGGCGTTATACTTTCGGGTGTCGTATTATTTCCGTAACCTTTTAAAATAAGAGTGTACTTAATTAAAGGGAGTAAAAAATGAACAACAATTTTATGAACAAAACAATTTTAACAGCATCTGTTCTGGCAATATTTTTAATATCTGTGCCGAATGCCTATGCGGGCTGCGGTTGCCCGAAACAGTACGACACCGTAGAAAAAACCTCTAATTTCAGCTGGAACATATTTAAAGGGTTTAAAAACTGTAATCCATGTATTAAAGAAAAGAAAGTTAAAATTAAATGCCCGAAACAGGCTAAATCTAAATGCAATAAATGTACGGGCGCGGCTGCGCCGGCTGCACAGCCTGATACCTGCGAAAAAGCATTCTAGAATTTACGCTCTGATACAGCCTGCGACTGCGCTGTGAGCGGCAACGTGCGGGGAAGCAAGGTAAATATAAGCATTTGTGTTCCCCATTCTACCTTGAAAATTTCTGTTCTGCGTGGAAAGACAAACCTCTCCATCGGCAAGCGTTCCCGCATGAACGCCCACGCAGGGGCCGCATCCGGGCGGTAAAATTACGGCGTTGGCTTCAACAAACGTTGTTATAAGCCCTTCGTCAAGCGCTTGCAGGTAAACTTCTTTTGAAGCCGGGCAAATAAGCATTCTCACATCAGGATGTACGGTTTTGCCCCGCAGGATTTCGGCTGTTACCCGCAAATCTTCAATTCTGCCGTTTGTGCAGGTTCCGACAAATACCTGATTGACCTTAATATCGCCCAGTTCTTTGGCGGGTTTAATATTGTCAACGCTGTGCGGGCATGATACAGTATGCTGTATGTCCTGCGCGTTAATCTTTATGACTCTTTCGTAAACAGCGTCTTTATCGGCGGAAAGCTCAATATATTTATTGCCGCGCCCGTGAAGCTCCAAGTACTCGCGTGTTTTCTCATCTGATTTAAACAGTCCGGCTTTTGCGCCTGCTTCTACTGCCATGTTGGCAAGCGTAAAGCGTTCTGACATCGGCATGTTATCAATTGTTTCGCCGCAGAATTCCAATGCCTTGTAAGTTGCCCCGTCTGCGCCAATCAAGCCAATCAGGCGAAGCATTAAATCTTTTGCATAAATTCCTTTTTTAAACTTTCCGTTAATTTCAATTTTGTATGATGCGGGAACTTTCATCCATGTTTTTCCCAAAGCCATGCACACGGCTATGTCTGTGGAACCCATTCCGGTTGCAAATGCACCCAGAGCGCCGGATGTACAGGTGTGGGAATCCGCTCCGACCAGAATTTCGCCCGGATTTACAAAATCTTCAATAAGCCGCTGGTGGCAGACTCCTGCGCCAACATCCGACAGTACTGCACCGTATTCTTTTGCGAATTCCCGCAGGACAGTGTGCGTATTTGAAAGCTCTTTGCGCGGACTCGGTGAAGCATGGTCAATAAATAAAATTGTTCTTTCGGGGTTGTTAAGCTTAGGCAGTCCGAGTTTTTTGAATTCCTGAACAGTCAACGGCCCTGTTCCGTCCTGCACTGCGCAGACGTCTACGTCCGCTATTACCGGCTCGCCGGCTTTAACGCCGCGGCCTGCATGTTTTGAAATGATTTTTTCCGCCAAAGTCTGCTTCATGATATATTCTTTCCGGTTTGCGATTTAAGGCGTTTATTTATTGCTCCCTGCGGTTCAAAGAACGGGGTTACGGTCATAATTTGCGCGGCAATATCAGGACAGCTGTATATAAATCTCAATTCGCTGTCTGTTAAAGGTTTTTGCGTATGAACATTCGCATAGCGTACAAGCTCAAGGATATTACGCGCCTCGTTCTCGTCTTTGAATTCAAGTTCAAGGTTTTCGTAAACATTCCTGAACCCCTTAATCCCTCCGTATTCGCCTGTTGTAATCATACGTCCGGTTTCAATTATTTCCGGCTCGCCTCTGCCGAGTTCTTCGTAGTCGTAAAGTTCATAATTTCTGCGGTCTTTAAGCGCTCCGTCCGCGTGAATTCCCGATTCATGAGCAAAAGCATTATACCCGGTTGCCGGCTGGTTTATGGGAATAGGAACCCCGAACGCGTAAGAAGCGTATTTTGCAATATGCCAGACTCCGCTTAAATCTATATTCGGGTCAACCGGGTATTTGTCCTTAAAGCCTGCCGATTTGAGCACGGCAAGAAGGCACGATGCCAAATCAGCATTGCCTGCGCGTTCTCCCATTCCGTTGATTGCGGTGTTTATATAAGCATCGCAGCCGGCGTCAATTGCCGCTTGAGCGCCGCGCACAGAGCATCCGACAGCCATTCCCAAATCATTATGGAAATGAAGTTCAATCGGCATTTGCACTGCTTTTGCAATTTCATAAACTCTCTCGTAAGCGGTCTGCGGGTCTTCGTAACCCAGTGTATCGCAGTATCTGAATTGCTGCGCGCCGCACTTTTTGGCTTCCAGCGCGTATTTTATTAAAAATGTAAGCTCGCTTCTGGATGCGTCTTCAGCGTTAACCCCGATTGTTTTTGCTCCGTGTGAAACAGCGCATTCAACGGCTTCGCAGGTCATTCTGATTATATCGTCCGGCGTTTTAGCTCCGGAGTATTTGCCGTTAATCATCTGCTGTGACGTTGACTGCGACAAATTCAGACGCTTCAATTTCGGAACATTTTTAAAAGAAGCTTCAACATCGCTTACAACAGCTCTTGTCCAGCCTGAAAGCCCGGTGGTTTTAATCAGGCCTCTGTCTGCCAGTTCAAGGTTTCCGTTAAGATAATTAATCTCATGCTTTGTAGCCGGAAAACCGAACTCCGACCGGGTTATTCCCATTTTGTCCAAAAGCAGATTGATGATTGTTTTTTGAAGTTTTGCCAGCCCCAGTCTGGAAGTCTGCACTCCGTCCCTGTTGGTTACGTCTGTAAAGTATATTGTGTTTGTCTTTTTTGTCCTGCTCATGCTATAATTATATCATGACTAAACAGCTTGAGAAAAAGATTAACAAAGAGTACAGAACGGGGAATGTGAAAAATGCCATAGAGCTGTGTCAAATCGGTTTGCAGGATGACCCTACCAATGCGGATTTACACGTACGGCTGGGAGACTTGTTTCTTGCGTGGCATCTGGATATATACAACTCCTGCCAGTATATTGACGAAGCGATAACCGAATACCAGCGCGCTTTGGAAACTTACATTGATTCGGCGGAAATTTATTTCAAAATCGGTCAGGCTCAATATTATAAAGGTGATTTGGATAAAGCAGTAAACTACTTTGATATGGCAATTTCTAAAAACCCGATGCTGTCAAAGGCTTATTATCTTCTTGCGGAAACTTATACAAAAAAAGTAAGGTTTCTTGAAGCTTCTTTAAACGCTAAAAAAGCTATTCAAACTGCGCCTTTCAGGAATTCGCGCGCGCATTATCTGCTGTCAAACCTTTATAAGGTTTCCTCGTTCAGAAGCTTGAAAAATTTTTTTATGTCAAAATGGGAATACTTTTTATCCGTTCTTACTTTGCCTCTTGACAAACATGCACTCGAAAATGTGTGCAAAATGATTTCAAACCTGCGTTTTTTCCCGATTTTATTGAGAGGGTTTTATCTTGTGCAGACACGCGGCCTCCACGATGCAATCGGAACTTATATTGAGGCTGTTGAAAAAGCGCCCGGATTTGTTCCGCTGTACTGCCTGCTCGGGGATATTTACCGTTCAATCGGGCAGTTTGACGATGCAATCACGGAATACAAAATGGCTGTATGGCTTGACAGTCTGAATGTCAACGCTTACAGGCATTTATGTCAGGCGTATGAAGAACAGGGGGATTATGACAATGCTGTGGAAATTTACCTGAAGTTAATTCAAATTATGCCGAATATGCCGGATGTGCATTCAAACCTTGCGAATATACTGTATGTTAAAGGTGATATTCCGGGCGCTATATCGCATTTCCAAACAGCTGTTACGCTCAACCCGAAAAAACAATGGACAAGCGTTATAAACCAGACTCTGGGGTTTGTTTATCAGGAGGCAAAGAATGACCTTGACGCTGCAATAAGCTCCTATCAGAGCGCATATCTGCTTACTCCCGAAGATTTGGATATTTATGTTAATCTCGGCAGCGCGTTTTACGATAAAGATGATGTGGATAACGCTCTTGCTATCTACCGCAACGCTCTTGACTTAGACCCGCATAATGCGAAAATTCACTGTAATCTGGGGTTTCTGTTCTGGGGCAAGGGAGATATTGAACAGGCCATTAAAGAATATAATCTTGCGATTGAGTACGACCCTTCCTATGATGTTGCTTATAACAATCTCGGGGTTATTTATCTTGATGATTTGGGGCGGGTTAAGCAGGCGGTTGAATTGTTTAAAAAGTCTATTGAGAGCAATCCGGGTTATGCTCTGGCGCATTTTAATCTTGCGCGCTCAATAGCCATAACCGGCGATAAAATTGAGGCGGCAAAGCTTTATCAGGTAGCTCAGGAAATCAACAGGGTTACGGGTGAAATCGACCCGGAAGAAATTCTGGAAAAGATTAACGGACTGTTTAATTAATTATACTCTCTCCCGTATGGAGAGGAAATTTCAACTCCCTGTCATGCTGAAATAAATTCCACAACTGTCCCGTTAAAATCACGAGGTTATCCGGAATGCGAATTGGTTCGGGTTTTTCCAGCGTTTTCGTCCGTAATCTCTCATACTCATAATTATTAGTAAAAAACATTCAACAACCTCCACGTCACCCTGAACTTGATTCAGGGTCTATCAGTTTAATTGAAATAGATAGATTCCGGGTCAGCGGATTTTCGGTAGGGCGAAGCCCGTTAGTTGTTGGGAAACCACGCTTTCCCAACAACCCGAATAATCCAAGACAAGCCCGGAATGACGCTGATACGATAGATTTCAGCAT
>JAISCP010000137.1 GCA_031265495.1 Heliobacteriaceae bacterium
GAGGACGAATGTAATGAGGACGAAGCAATCCAGTAAATTCAATGTTTTTGACTGGATTTTCCTCTCACAAAATGATACTTAATCATTTTGTTCGGCACAGTGCTGCGCTCGCAATGACATATCAATGAAATGATAGCACAATTGCTATCATTTGTCAAGTGAATTATTTAGTTTATTAAAATCTACTTAAACAGAATTCCCGCAATCGCCGCAGACATATAGCCGGTCAGGGTTCCGCATATTAACGCGCGCAGCCCGAGACGCGCAAGATTTTTGCGCTGGTTCGGGGCAAGTTCGCCGACACCGCCCAAAAGTATTGCCACAGAACCAAAGTTAGCAAAGTTACAAAGCGCAAAGCATGCTATGAGAAAACTTTTCGCTGACAAAGTTTGTGAAGTTAAATTCATATACGCCACCATTTCATTCAATACAAGCTTTGTTCCCATAAGACTTCCCACAGACGCCGTTTCGTTTAAAGGCACTCCCATAAAGTATGCAAATACCGCAAAAATTTTACCCAGCGCCCATGTCAAAGACAGCTCCCCAAATCCCGCAAGCGCCCCTATTGAACCCAAAATCCAGTCAATCAGCGCGACCAGCGCGACCAGCGCAATAATCATTGCAATAACATTTACGGCAACTTTAATCCCTTCCGAAGCGCCCGATGAAATTGCGTCAAAAAGATTTGTATAAGGGCGTTTACGCTTGCTGTAAGTTATCGTAAAATCAGAACTTGTCTCCGGTGTATTTGTTTCGGGATAAACTATTTTTGAGATTACGAACGCACCCGGAACCGCCATGACCAAAGACGCAAGAATGTATTGCGCGGGAACCCCCATTGCTATATAAATAGGCATTGTAGCTCCCGAAACACAAGCCATGCTCCCCGCCATTGACGCTAAAAGTTCCGAACGGGTCAATTTTGCAAGATACGGTCTTATCATAATCTGGGCAGCAACCTGCCCCGCAAAAGCGCTTGCCGCGTTAGAAAGAGCTTCCGCCCCGCTTACCGCCATTAATCTGTTCATTGCCTTGCCCAGAACCGAAACCACCCTTTGCATAATCCCGTAATAATATAGAATATTCACCAGAACCATCATAAAAATTAAGGATGCAATCAAACTGAGCGCAAAAACATAAGGGGTTTGTCCAAAAACCACGTGCGCTCCCTGCATTGCAAATTCAAGAATTTTTTGGATAAACCGCCCCGTAGCCATTACAACAAATCTTACAGGCGGAACCCTGAAAATACAAACCGCCAGCAAAACCTGAAGAAAAAAACCAATTCCGACTGTTTTATAATTTACGGCTTTTCTGTTATTTGAAAGCAGAAAAGCCAGTCCGAAAACTAATACTATTCCCCATATTCCGAAAAATCTGTCCATGTTTTCAATTATAACATAATAGTTAATAGAGTTGAAAGGTTGAATGGTTGAACGGTTGAATTATCTTCTCCCTTTGGGAGAAGGTGGCACGAAGTGCCGGATGAGGGTTTTATTGATAACGTCATTGCGAGGAGCTTGCACAGCAAGCGACGAAGCAATCCAGTCAAAACCGTTGAATTTACCGGATTGCCGCGTCGGGCTCACGCCCTCCTCGCAATGACGCGGCGAGAGAAGGTGAATAAGTAGTTCGGCGGCAAAAACTGTTGCGATTTCTTAACACTGCCGGATTTATTTAATAAAATTTTACTTAATCTTTTTTAACAATAGACAGCCAAACTATTGAAAAAAAACTTTATGGTTTTTATTATAACTAAAGGGGGTTTTGTGCAAATCCAAGCAATAGCCGAAATCAGGAAAAAGTTTACTGCAAACTCTGTTTTATTTGGCTGTAACCATACTGTACATAACATAAATCAGATAATGTCCGTAACTCCGGAAAATGACATTTTCGAATTAAGCACTTTAAAAGCCGGCGGAGTTGGCGTCGTTGGAAAAGAGTTACCCGTAGCATTAAATGAACACGGTAAAATGGACGTGCGGAATTTCGGTTTCTACCACGCTCCAAACAACGAGCAGGGCGGCATAAAAGTTCTTGTTGCTCCGAAGGAATTGAACATAAACAAACTTGATGAAATTAAAACTCTGCCGGCAAGTAACTTCCTTTCATTTCCTGCCGGAACTTCCATAAAAGAAATAGCTTCAGGCCTCGCAACGGACGAAAACAGAATTCGTTATGTGCTGATGAACCCGCCGGATACCAAAGGTAATTGTAAATTCATACGTCTGGAACCGACGGACGTAAGCGGAGTTATTAAAAGAATATCCGAAAAAACTATCGCGGAACTGAAAACCATTCCTTACTATGTATATAAACATATTAACCATAATAACCCCCAAATACCAATCTCTTATTTTTTGCATACTCCTGACCTGGCAAAAGCTGATAAACCTTACACATATACCGTGCATGGCGGCAGTAATTTTATGGATTTATATTACAGCGACGCCAACAGGGCTTTGGTTGATGCACTGCCTAAATTCGCAAACGGCGCCGAGCAATTTAACCCTGCAGCGATATTAAATCATTGCCGTCCGACATATTGTACAAATGTCTTCGCAGCGGAAGCATCACAAACAAATCCGTTTCTCAGAGGCTTAATGTTCGCCAATATAGCGCATAACTACGGACCGGATTATCAGGGACGCACCGAAAACCCGTTTGAATTTGCAAAATATGTTATGACTCAGGATGATTGGAATATATTGACTAAACATAAAAACTTTCCTAAATTAGCGGGCATTGAGCAAAAATGGCATTACGCTTCTCAGGAAGAAAAAGCATTAGCTAAAGCGGTATTCGACCCGTTTCTTAAAAACTTTATAGACCAAAACGGGTGTTACAACATTACAATGACGCCTATATCAATGAAAAAACTTAATCCGAAAAATTCAAAAATTGTTCCGGTATCACACTACAATGACTGGGAGAATGCTAATTTAAATGATATGACCGGCACACATTTGACTAAAGCTTACAATGAAGCGGAGCGTACTCCAGTTAATAACGGAATTGATATTAGTGACGCCGGATACGATAAACCCAAATACTTTGGAGACCCGTCAGCCGGAATAAATAAAGAAATTGCAGTGTACAATCACGCTAAACATACAAGTAAAAACAAAGTTCTTCCAAAAATGTGGTATAACATGTACAACCCCAAAACAGACACTGTTGATAAAATTGTAGAAGCACGCCGGAATAACAAAATAGGACTTTTAAATAAACTCGGAGAAATATATGAAAGAGCGGAATTATCTAAAAGCAGAAAAGAGCTTGACAGATTTTTCTTTCCTAAAGACGGCTGGGTTTTGGGCGGACTGAAATCCTACAAAAAAGGCGACGTTTTATTTGGCGGCTGGGGCAGAGGCGACCCGCAAAAAGGTTTGCATATTGCATTTGAAGGGCTTTTGAAAATTTTGGAAGATAAAAGTATTCCAAAAGAGATAAAGCTGCGGATGAAACTTCTGATCGGGGGGAAATGGAATGATGTAAGTGCAGGGGATTACCCCAAAATACAGCAGGCTATATTCAAAATTAACCGGCTGGACAACGGGATTTACGAAGGTCAGGCTTGTTACGTAAACGGATATGCCTCAAATCGTTTAGGTTCTTGTTTTGATTTTGGCGTATTTTCATCAAGGTATGAAACTTGCGGCATTGCTTTTGCAGAAGGTATGAAAGCCGGAGCTCCTTCTTTATGTACAAGAACCGGTGTAACTGCGAGTATAATTAAAAACGGCGTAAACGGCTTTGTTGCTGATGAACCTTTTATGCTGAACGGTCTTAGTGACGATGAACGTGTTGCAAAAGCCGCAGAAGATTACAAAAAAATGTATCTTCAGGCAATAGAAGTATACGACAACCCTGATAAATATGCCAAAATGTGTAAGGAAGCCATTGATACGCCTACCGAATGGCATTTGAACTCCGCTTCAAACAAACCGTTTGATAAAGACGGACGTATAATTGAGGATGCGCCGGGTAAAACTTCCGTTCAGGCATACAAGGAAGATGTAATAGAATACGGCAAACCGCGCAATACAGAGCCGCTTAAAAAGCTTACGGGCGAGTTTGGCCAAATAGCGGAAGAAATGCCGCAGCCAGCGATTCCAAAAGAAAGAAATATTATTCAGGAAACAACAAATATAATTAATGAAAACACAACTGTTTTAAAGAAAACAAAATGGGGGCGTATTGCTTTTGGCATTGGCGCCGGTGCGGCTGCGGCGGGGATTTATATTTACCTGAAAAACAAGAAAAAAACAGTCAGTAAAATAGCAGCGCCTGCCGGGCTGCCGCAGACAAAAAACTTTCTGAAATAGATTCAGCGCCTGAACGACCGGATTGACCTCCGGTGCTTCAGGGGTGGCAGAATAAATTTACCGGACAGATAATTGCAGAGCTTTTAAAAAGTCCTTATTGACAATACTTTTTGTTCTTGATAAATTGGGTTTATATGATTTGCGCTTGTAGCTCAGCTGGTAGAGCACTCCCCTTTTAAGGGATAGGTCGCGCGTTCGAATCGCGCCAAGCGTATTTTTTATGCCATAAGGGTTTATTAAGAATTGTAAATTGATATTTTCAATTACTGGCAATTTTTTTTATCTGGTGTTTTTATAAAGTAGTAGTTGTAACAATAAGGTAAAGGGTATGTCATTAAGTGTAAAAGAAATAGCTGCAAAACCTGCATTCAAAGGAAATCAAACTCAAACAATGCCGCAGCAAAATACTAAAAAAATAAATTCGACTGCTTTTACAGCAACATTATTGACCGGTTTGGCAATACTTGGAGCTGTGGGGATATATATAGCAACAAAAGGAAAATCCGGTAAAAAGTTAACTCAAACAGTAGAACCGAATTTCCCTAAAAAACAGACTTCGGAATTTGATTCAGATGAAGCAAAGAGAATATACCAATCCGTTAAAAATACTCTTTCTAAAAAACAAGAATTTTCACCTGAAATAATTGAAAAAAGAATAAATCCTCAGACATTCCGCGGTGAAGAAATGACCTCTATGAATGCTTATTATAAAAATTTAGAAATATCTTCACAACAAAATGCCAAAAAAATTGAAGCCCTAAAGCAGCAACTTAGACAAAAAGCACCTGTTTCCGCAGATTCTGTTGAGCATAATCTAAGCGCTGCAAAAAAATCAAATACTTGGCTGCCGGATGATATGAAAGCATATTATGAAAATGATTTACCTAAACAAACAGCAAAACAGCACAAGGCAAATATTGATAAGCAATTACATCCTGCTAAACAGGTAAACTCTAATCTTGCGGAAGAAATTAATACACGTACAGGTGTAAACAGAGTAAAAGGTTATAATGAATTAAAAAATGAGTACAGCAGGGCTGAAAGTGATAAATTAGAAATACTTTCCAAAGAAATACAGCATAAAATATATGGTGAAAAGTTAAGTCTCAAAAAACTTAGGAAGTTTTACAGACCTACACATAATAAATTATCTGCAAAAAAATTGGACAAAGTAATTCTAGAAGACATATTAACTCACTCAAAGAAGTAGTTGATGAGATGGCAAATGAATACAAAGGATTTAAAAATATGCCTGATGAAATAAATGAAATGCAAAATCTGCTTACACAAAGACAGATGCAATATTTAGAGGAAATTAGAGAAATTAATGAAGCTGCTGAACTGTCTGGCAGAGGTTTAATGTAAAAAATAACATTAAAAGACGAAAAAAAGGAGAATATTTTATGCAAATAACATTTAATGGTAATAAACCGGCGGGAGCTCTTACACCGTGCAGCGTAAAAACTATATATTGTGACAAAAACGGTAAAGTAACAGGTGAAAAATACTCTTCAAAGGATACATTCATGACTGAATCTGCCGCTATGTATAAGGCGTTAATTGAAGACTTTCAAATAAAAATGCCGCGTAATATTTTACAAATGAATGTTCCTCTGAGTGGTAAATTCATAGATGGAAAAGAATTTAAACTGGAGTATCAGAATAATAATAGATTAAATAAAAGTGATACATTAAAAGGTTCTATAAAAAACAAGCCTGTTGATTTAACATTTACAAGACCAATCGGTGACGAAACCGGCAGCGGATTTTTTAGCGGCAAAATAGACGGTAAAGAATTCAATGCGCGCCTCACAACATCAAAAGAAGATTTTAGCAGGTTGTGTGTGAATTATAATGGTAAAAACAAAGATATAAAACTCAACCCTGAAAATTTGTATGAACTTGCGCTGACAGAGCCTGAAATTTTCCCTGTTGCCTTGTTAACAATGGACGGCAATATGTGGGATAAGTTTGTAATGTACTAGGCAGTGTGGACATTCAATATAAAAACACCACGCTGAGCGTCCCGTCATCCTGAACTTGTTTCAGGATCCGGCCACCGATAAAAATATACAATTTCTGTAAAGTTTTCTTCCCGCGCAGATTGACAGATGTTGCAATGAAATTGAGCGGATAGTGTGATTTGTCATGTGCCAGATGCTGAAACAAGTTCAGCATGACGGGACGGTCGTTCAGCGTGATGTTTTTATATTGAATGTCCACACTGCCGAACAAATACCAAAGCCCCATTGAAAAATATGACCACAGAATGTTTGATTGTTTTAAACTTGCAATAAAATATCCAATTTCTGTAAAGGGCTAAATGCTGCTTTGCCGCACCCGCCGTTGTAATCGCAAGCTAACAATAGCGGGGGCAAGTTCAGCATTGTGACACTCATATAATTATTCAAAAAAAAGAGGCTTTGAGCCTCTTTTTAGTTTTTGCCGTAAGATAAGTCATTTTGGCTTGCTCTGTAGGCGGTCTCCGATTTCTCTAACAGGATATTTAAGTAAAGCAGTTTATTTGCAGTTGCTTTATCAATATTTATGAACTGTGTATGAGCGCTGCTGTTTGTTGCCGCTAAAACTTTTACATCAGCTTCTATATCCAAGTCGCCGTACAAAACTTTTACCGGAACCACATCGCCTCTTTTAAGAGTTTTGTGGTGTTCAACAGCCATACCGCCGCGTGATATGTCCACTATTCTGTCAATAGCCGTATTATTTTCGATTGTCACCGGATTTCTGTTACCGTTAACTTCAAATCTCATATACTGACGTTTATCTATTGACTGAACATTTTCATCAACAACACGTTCTTTCCATGTTCTTTTCCAGACATTATCGCTATTTCTGTCAGGGTCGTCATCGAGATCAGGGTCATCGCCGCCGCCGCCAGGATCGTCACCACCGCCGCCGCCAGGATCGTCACCGCCGCCGCCGCCAGGGTCATCACCGCCGCCGCTGCCAGAACTATAATAATTTCTTTCTTTCTCGTCTCTGCCAATTGCAGTTACATCGCTTGCTTTCACCGCTTGCGCAGTAAGTTTACCGCCGGCATTGAACGCTAGTGTTCTGCTGTCCGGAACTTCACTAAAACCGGCTTTACCTCTTGAGTAATACATGCCGTTAACATAGATATTATCCGCTGTAAGTGTAATGTCGCCGTTAACTCTGCCGGAGCCGATTGTCAATTGGGAATCCGCCCATCTTATATATCCGTTACTGTCAGGATCAGGAGCAGCAACTCTTGTACGGCTGTTAATATCAAGAACTTTTGCCGTTACTGTTTGAGGAACGATACTTGCATTCTCGCCGTAATAATCACCGTCCTTATGAACAGATGAAACTATTTCGCCCAAATGATCAATTCTCATTTCCGCACCGCGAGCAACCAGATTAATATCTTTAGCCGCGGTAATCTCACTGATTATTGTATTACCGCTGAATTCAGCATTTATATTACCTTCTCTTGAAATCATTGTTCCGACATTTGTGTCATACGCATCATCCAAGCCTTTTATATTGATATTTCTCATTGCAAGAACATCCATTGTATGATTTACCGCATCGGTTTGATTGAAAGTAATTTTGTCATCTGGCAGCCCTATATTTCTGCTTGCAATCAGGTTAATGCCTTTACCTTCAATGTTTGCTTTGCCGTCAGCAGTATCTTTGCCGTTGAGTATTGAATACGCTTTCCCGTCTTTGCCGTAATCAGCAGTCAAAATTACTCTGCCGTCCGTTCTGATTGTACCGACTCGTAAATCAGAATCTTTACTTGCAATGTTTACAGCCGAACTGCTTCCGCTTGCGTCAGCGTCGACTCTGTTAAAACCGCTCACATTGATTGATTTTTCAAAATCTCTTGCGTCGGGCCCCACAGCCAATGCAGGGTCTAAGTCTTCACCGATTTTACCGTTTACCGCATTGATAATTAAATTACCTTTATTTGAAGTTGTTGACAGCAGAGTTTTATCAAATCCTGCGTTTAATAAACTTCCGTTTTTAATATCAATATTAATATCGCCGCCGGAAATAACATAGTTATCGTTTGCGGTGTTATCGCCGATTTTTATATCGGAATTTTTACTGTTAAGGCTAACGCCGTTAGCTTTAATAAGTCCTTGTATATTAATTCCTTGGGTTCCGGTATTAGAAATTGTTAACTTTTTATCATTTGTTATTGAACCGGAACTTTCAAGGTTAATACCTCCTGCGCCTGAGTTAGAAATCAAGGCTTTGCCGGTATTGGTTACGGTGCCTGCTATGTTGAGACCTTTTGCGCCGGTGTTGGACATGTTAAGGTCGCCGGTATTGGTTATTATGCCGGTATTGTTAATATTCAGGCCGGAGCCGGTGTTGGTGAGGGTCAGGCTTGGACCGTTGTTGGACACTGTTCCGTTAACGGTAAGCGCTCCTTTTTCGTTTGTGTAGATTGAGGTGCCGTTGGCATTAGAAGATGTACCTGCTATTTTAAGCCCGTTTTTGCCTGTATTGGTCATTTCAAGATCGCCAATGTTGTTAACCGTTCCGGTTTTGCTTATTCTCAAACCGCTGCCTGTATTGGTCACAGTTAATTTAGGGCCGTTGCCGTTTATTGTGCCGCTTACCAATAATTCACCTGCAGAGTTGGTATATGTTGAAGTTCCGTTGGTATTAGAGGATGTACCTGCTATTTTAAGCCCATTTGCGCCGGTATTGGTCATTTCAAGATTGCCGACATTATTAACCGTGCCGGTTTTGCTTATTCTCAAACCACTGCCGGAGTTTGTGATGTTGAGTGCGGGACCGGCGTTGGCGATGTTACCTGAGACGAGGAATTCGCCGTTGGAGTTGGTGTAGGCAGAGGTTCCGTTGGAGTTGGAAGAAGTACCTGATATGATAAGACCAGCAGCACCGGAA
>JAISCP010000139.1 GCA_031265495.1 Heliobacteriaceae bacterium
GATTCCGGCGGGCGTGAAACGCCCATAGTGAGCAAAACCACGCTTTTGCGAACTGCCGGTAATCCAAGACAAATTATCGTTTTGTGAGAGGAAAATCCAGTCAAAACCGTTGAATTTACTGGATTGCTTCGTCGGGCTGACGCCCTTCTCGCAATGACGAAACAATTAGTTACATGATTATCAATAGTATGTTACAACTTACAGGCATTCAAAACCTGACTTTTCAAAGAAGAATTCGTCAAGAAAATTCCTTATCTGAACTCTCTGCTCGTCGGTAGCTATTTCGGAATCGTTTATGCAGAACAGTTTTGGTTTTAATTTTTTCAATTTCTTTTTGCATGACCGTATTTTTTTAGGATATACGTATATTGAATCAATTTCATATATTCCGGCTAAAGTATTAAGCGCTCTCTTATGAAAAGGCAGGTCAGTATCAACTTTGCGGACAATTTTCATCCGTGCGCGCTTCAAAGCCGCTGCGTAATAGTCTACAATAACCCTTGCCATGTTGCTTCTGTGCCTGAATTTTGACAGCGCCGTTTTCTTAAAATCCTCTTCGAAAACTTCCATGCAGTTAATGTAATTTGTTTTTGTATATGCATCAATATTATGGTGCGGAATATTTTTTATCCTGAAACCAAATGTTTTAAAAATTTTGTCCTGTGCATTTTTAACGACTTGCAAATGTATATTATCTTCATCTGTTCTGAGCCTTTTCCCAAGCCTCACTATCGGAATTCCTGATTTTTCAAAAAAGAAGCTTTTATCTGTTTTACCTGCAAAGAACATATCGTCATTTGCATAGAGAAAATGCTCGGATAATCCTTCAATATGATGAATTCGGGCTTCCAGAGCCAAACTGTTAAAGCACGGAAGGGCTTCCGGCGGCATTATATCTTTGTGGTTAATAACGGTTATTTTGGGGTGCCGGGTATTCAGCCATTCCGGAATTTGGCTGTCTGTTACAATGTATATTTTATTAATCCAGCCGGCAAATTTTTCAACGGAACGCAGTGAGTATTTAAGTTCGTCATTATTGCAGAATCTTCCTTTAGCGGCTGCATTAATGTCAAGGTCTGCGAATTTAGGCAGTTCGGCATTTTTTTTAGCCAGCCATAACGGATCGCTGCCGTCCACCCAGAGATATACTAAATCTACATCGAAAGTATCATCCATTCGTCACTTCCTTACTTTATTTTCACTATGTGTATAACATAGTTTATATCAGTATAGAAAGTAGGTTAACACATATATTATTATATTGTCAATACATAGTTAAAATAAAGGTAAAATTAATGGACAGGAAATTAATACGTTCCGGAACAGGCTGGTGCGTGTTTGTTAACAATACAATCCTTCAGCTTTTGGAAATTAATCCGGAAACGGATATGGTTAAGTACAGAATAGAAAATCATGGATTGATTCTTTCAAAAAGCCCGAATAAAAAATTAGGGTGATTTCACTTTGAGCTTATCTCCCGAAATCCGGCATAACAGGCTATTGTTTCGTCATTGCAGCGCGTAAGCCCGATGCGGCAATCCTTTGCTGTTCCCTCTTTCCTGTTTACTATTCACTAATTTAGCTATCCGGCCCTATATACCTCTAATTTACTGCTCTGCGGCGTAAATAGCTGACCAGAAACGCAAACATTATTAAACACAATAAAATACCTCCGAATATAAATGCATACCAGAAACCCGCCAGATATAATTTGTATTTGAATGCCAGCGCACACCCGAGCGGAAACGAAACAAACCAGTAAGCCGTAAGGTTAGCCAGCATAACAACGCCGGTCTTCTTAATCCCCTTAAACACGCCGGACAAAGATACCTGAAGCCCGTCAAAAATCTGAAACATCGCCGCTATGTATAGTATCGGAACCGTTATTTTTATCAAAGCAGCGTCTGATGTGAATAATTTCACAAAAAATTCAGGGAAAACCGCAAGAATAACCCCACTGCACAGCATAAATCCCGCCGAAATAAAAATGCCCGTAAAAGAATAGTTTTTTAAATCATATAAGTTCCCGCTGCCGTTTGCAAATCCGACCTTTACCGCAATTGCGTTTGATATTGCAAGCGGAATCATGAAAAATACAGCCATTAAGACAGCTACCAGGTTCTGCGCCGCCGCGTAAATACTTGAAATTCTCCCCATAAGCACAGCAATACTGTTAAATGCCGCAAATTCAATCAATATTGCCAGTGATATAGGCAGTCCTATTTTGAAAATACTTTTGTAATATTCCCTGTCTGTATAGTCCTCAAAATGCATAATTTTATAACAATAAATAAGCAGCACAACAGCCATAAAAGTTCTTACAATAAAAGTTGCAGCCGCAATTCCGACAACCCCCATTGAAGGAACAGGCCCGCAGCCAAACACAAAAAGCGCACACAAAGCCACATTGAACACTACGCAAATAAGGTTTAAAAGGTTTGGGAAAAATACAATTTCATGCGCCTGTAAAAATTCTTTTAAACTTCCGTGAAGATAAATCACAAAAGTACTAAACGCAGTAATAAACATAAAATCTTTAACCTGCTTAACAAGGCTTTGCTCAAACCCCATTAAATCAATCAGCGGGATTACCGCCAAAATTGCAATCATGATGATGACGGAAATAAAAAATGCAAATCTTAATGTCGGGTAAAAATATTTTGCGGCGGACTGCCCTTCTCCTCTGATATTGGAAAGTATAGGGGTAATGCTTGAAATTAAGCCTATTCCGAAAATAATAAGACAGTTCAGTATTGCGGTGGCAATACCCACAGCCGCGAGCGTATCGGTTGAATGCCGGCCCGCAATCAGAACATCTCCCGCTCCAATCAGGATAAAACCTAAATTTCCCATAATTATAGACAGGGCAATGCTCAAAAGCTCTTTTGCATAATAACTGAAGTTCATTATGGTTTAATCATAACACGAAAACCTGCCTGAGTGAAGATTAGGAAATTGGTATAGAAGGCCGGAGGGATAGCTAAATTAGTTAATAGGAAAGAGGGAACAGCAAAGGATTGCCGCAGCCCACCTTAACCTCCACGTCATGCTGAACTTGTCTTGGATTATAAGCGGAGCTTTTGGCTTGTCGCTCGCTGCAAACGCTCAAGTAAACTTGGCGTTATGCTCGCTCCTCGCCGCCGGCGTTCGGCCGGAGTAACGTCCGGC
>JAISCP010000136.1 GCA_031265495.1 Heliobacteriaceae bacterium
AGCGCAGCACTGTGCCGAACAAAATGATTAAGTATCATTTTGTGAGAGGAAAATCCAGTCAAAAACATTGAATTTACTGGATTGCTTCGTCCTCATTACATTCGTCCTCGCAATGACGATTTAATGAATAGGTGATTAGGAAATAGAGTTGAAGGATTGAATTCCTCTCCTTGCAGGAGAGGATGAATTTCTTAACAAGCCGCAGGCGAGTTTAGAAATTCAGGTGAGGTGGCGCAGAACAGAATAAATTTCAGGTAGAACACAGTGTCGTGGGCACTGCCTGCCCCCTCACTACAAACACTAAGCTCAACCTGTGGTTTTCGCTAAGTGTTTGTTCTCTCTCCCGCGGGGAGAGAGCAAATGAGTTCAGCATGACATGGCGGTTATGGCGGGCTATCCTTTGCTGTTTCCTCTTTCCTGTTTACTATTAACTAATTTAGCTATCCCTCCGGCCCTCTTTCCCTAACTCTTAATCTCTCCGTTAAGGTACCATGTGCGGGCGTTAGTAATTTTAACGGTTATAAATTCGCCTGTTAAGTCTGTCTCTGACGGAATGTGAACGATTTTGTTATTGCGGGTGCGCCCCGTAACTACATTTTTGCCCTTATGATTATAAAAGTTCTCAACCAGAACCTCCATTGTCCGTCCGGTAAATTTTTGGTTGGATTTTAAGCAATTTTTCTTATTTTGTTCGTTTAAACGTGCAAGGCGTTCTGTTTTAACTTTTTCAGGCAAAAACCTGTCTGTCCACTTTGCGGCGGTTGTTTTTTCGCGCGGGGAATACGCTGCGGTATTTGAGTAATCCAATTCAAGCTCTTCCATTGCGGACAGGGTTTCCTGAAATTGTTCCTCAGTTTCACCCGGAAACCCTGCAATAAAATCACTTGTAATAGTTACATCAGGAACGGTTTTGCGGATTTTAGCGCAGATTTCTGCGTAAGCTTCTGCGGTATAACGGCGGTTCATTGCCTTTAAAACTTCATTGCTTCCCGACTGCATGGGGATGTGAAAATATTCGCAAACCTTATCGAGTTCAACAGCGGTCTTGATTAATTCGTCCGTAATATCAGACGGGTAAGATGTTACAAAACGGATTCGGAATTTGCCGTCAAGTTTGTTTAAATCACGCAGAAGGTCCGCGAGCCGGTAATCCTGTGCGCAGTAGCTGTCAACATTCTGCCCCAGAAGCGTAATTTCTTTAAATCCCTGCGCCAGAGCTTCCCGAGCTTCTTTCAGGATAACTCCCGGCGGGCGCGAACGCTCCCTGCCTCGTGTATAAGGCACAATACAGTATGTACAGAAGTTGTTACAGCCTTCGGTTATCGGAATCCATGCATTGACGCTTTTTACGCGTTTAATCTCAAAATCCTGTCCGGCAGCCGGAGTTTCCGTGCATTCGCAAACCTTTTCGCCGAATTCGACACGCTTAATTATCTCCGGTAATTTATAAATAGCATGTGTCCCGAGAACAAAATCAACATAAGGTGCGCGTTTGAAAAGCTCTTTGCTTTTCTGCTGCGCTACACAGCCGCAGAAGCCGATTTTTATATTTTTGTTTTCTTTTTTTCGTTTTCCCCAAGAGCCTATTTTGCTGAAGGCTTTATCTTCGCTAAGCTGGCGTATGGAACACGTGTTAATCATCAGTAAGTCCGCTGTTTTTTCGTCTTGGGTTTGGGTATAACCGAAATGAGAAAGTATTCCCAGCATTCTTTCGGTGTCTGATTTATTCATCTGGCAGCCCAGAGTTTCTATGTAAACTTGTTTCATTTCTTGCACCTGTGTAAATTATAACACAGTCATCTTTTCAATTAAAACTATAGTGGCTAAACGGATAGGTGAACACCTCAGGATGGCATATCAGAAACAAATGCGCAATGACGGAAAAGCCTCCGTTAGCTATTTAATAACCGCTATTTACTAAATACATTTTTAACGTATAATTGAATAGGCTACAGGAAAGGAATAAGCAATGGGAAAACCAAATATCGCCATTCTTGGCGCAACCGGCGTTGTCGGCAGAGAGATTACCAAAATAGTTGATGAATTAAAAGTTCCCTATAACGAAATAAAATTTTTATCCAGCGCAAGAAGCGCAGGCATGGAAATTGAATTTCAAGGCAAAAAATATACCGTTGAAGAAACAACACCGGACTCTTTTTCAGGAGTAAATATAGTTATGGCTTCCGCCGGCGGTTCGGCAAGCCTGCAGTATGCGCCGGAAGCCGTTAAACGCGGCGCCGTCTTTATCGACAACTCAAGCGCTTTCAGAATGAACGCAGATGTTCCGCTGGTAATCGCTTCGGTGAATGACGAAGACTTGAGAAAACACAAAGGAATTATCTCAAACCCGAACTGTTCAACGTCGCAACTAATGCTTATGCTGAAACCGCTGCATGAGCGGGCAAAAATTAAACGTCTGATTGTTTCGACTTATCAGTCAGTTTCCGGCGCCGGGCTTGCGGCAATGAACGAACTTCACGACGAAACGGCTGCGGTTCTTAACGGCAAACCTTTTGAAAATAAAGTATTCAGAAAACCGATTGCCTTCAACGTAATACCGCAAATAGATGTATTCTGCGAAAACGGTTACACAAAAGAAGAAATAAAAGTGGATTTGGAAACAAAAAAAATTCTCCACCTTGACCCGCAGACCCCGATTTCATGCACGGCAGTAAGAGTTCCTGTTTACGTGGGGCATTCTGAGGCGGTTGATATTGAATTTGAGGAAAAAATTACGCCTGAAGAAGCGCGCGAAATCCTGCAAAATACTTTTGGCGTAACGGTCATAGATAATCCTGCAAATTATGAATATCCTACAACCCGCGACGCAGCCGGAACAGACCCTGTGTTTGCCGGCAGAATTCGTAAATGCAACGCTTTTGACAACGGTATTTCGCTCTGGTGCGTGGCGGACAACCTTCGTATCGGTGCGGCCCTGAACACCGTGCGTATAGCAAAAAAAGTAATCGAAATGGAACTGTACTAAAACGCGCTGTTTTGAGCAAAGCAATTCGGAAAAATCATGAAAGATTATGAAAGCTATGTTTACATATTATTTAATAAGAGAAACGGTACTTTATATACAGGAGTAACAAAAGATTTAGTTAAAAGAATATATGAACATAAAAATAAAATAAACGATGGCTTTACAAAAAAGTACGAAGTTAATAAACTGGGATATTATGAAGTTTATTATGATATTACAGAGGCGATACAAAGAGAAAAATTAATCAAAGGAGGTTCGCGGATAAAGAAAATAAAATTAATTGAAGATATGAATCCTGAGTGGAAAGATTTATATTATGATATTATTTGATGACTGGATTGCTTCGCTTCGCTCGCAATGACGATAGGAAGACGGACCTGTACTTCATTGTGAGGAGTTTGCGACAAAGCAACCGGAAAAACTTGTAATTGTCATTGCGAGCGAAGCGAAGCAATCCGGAAAAACTGGCCATTGCGAGGAGCTTGCGATGAAGCAACCGGAAAAATTTATAATCGTCATTGCGAGCGAAGCGAAGCAATCCAGAAAAACTGGCCATTGCGAGGAGTTTGCGATGAAGCAACCGGAAAAATTTATAGCTTGGTTACTTTGCCAACAATAGTTAACAGGAAAACTAAATGCTGACAGAAAGAAAAGACATTAAAAATTTAATCGACAGGCTGCATGCCGAAGGCAAAACAGTTGTTACAACCAACGGCTGCTTTGATATACTCCATGCCGGGCATGTCCGATACCTTGAAAAAGCTAAATCTTTCGCGGATAAATTGATTGTTTTGCTGAACTCGGATAAATCTGTTAAGAATATTAAAGGCGAAGGACGCCCGATTAACAACGAAAATGACCGTGCGGAAGTTTTAAGCGCTTTGAAATCGGTTGATTATGTGGTATTATTTGACGAAGACAGCCCGCGCGGTTTATTGGAAGAAATTAAGCCGGATATACATGCCAAAGGCGCTGATTATACGGCGGAAACACTTCCTGAGGCTGACGTAATTCTTAACAGCGGCGGAAAACTTGAATTCATAGAGTTTGTTGCAGGCAGGTCAACAACAAATATAATTGAAAAAGTGAACAAGAGCGAACAGGGAAAATTTTGAAAAAACATTTTCATGTTCAAACAAAGGAGACAAAAGAATGAAAACTTACACCATTGATGAAATAACACAAATAGTCGGCGGTATGCTTACCAAAGTGAATGACGTAAAGATTTCAAAAATCGCCCCTCCGCTTCTGGCTGACGAAAACACACTTGCGCTTGCGCTTGCGGAGGAAGAAATTACGAACCTTCCCAAATCCCGCGCCAAAGCCGCGCTTGTACCTCTCGGGGTAAATATCGACTGGCTTACGACTATTGAGGTCGAAAGACCCAGACTTGCAATGATGAAATTATTAAATGTATTTTACACCGCTCCTGAAGTTAACAGAGGAATTCACCCTTCAGCGGTTATCCATGAAAGCGCGCGGATAGGCGAAAACGTTAAAATCGGCCCGAATGTCGTTATCGGGCGCGGCACAATAGTCGGCGATAATACACAGATTGTTGCGAACTCTTATCTGGGAAGCGGGGTTAAAACCGGTAAAAACTGCTTTTTCCACCCAGGCGTAAACATAGGTGACAGAGTAATACTCGGCGATAATATTATTTTACATCACGGAGTTTCTCTCGGCGCAGACGGGTTCAGCTTCGTAACCGAAAAGCCGGACAATATTGAACAGGCAAAAAAAGAAGGCTCTGTTAAAGAGGAGAATTTAGAACAGAAAATATTCAAAATACCATCAATCGGCTCCTTAGTAATCGGGAATAATGTTGAAATAGGCGCAAATTCGGCAATAGACAGAGGCACTATTGAAAACACCGTTATCGGCGATGATACAAAAATAGACGATCTTGTTATGATAGGGCATAACTGCAAAGTCGGAAAAGGCTGCTTAATCGTTTCTCAGGTGGGTATTGCCGGAAGCTGCGTAATCGGCGACAGAGTGGTGCTTGCCGGACAAGCAGGAATTGCGGATCACATTGAAATCGGTTCGGATTCAATTATTGCCGCAAAAAGCGGAGTGTCTAAAAGTTTTCCCGAGAAATCAATAGTCATAGGTACTCCGGCAATGCCGAGAAAAGATTTTGTTAAACAAGTAAAAACAATAAAAGACGCAGGCGAACTTATTGCAAAATTCAAACAGTATGAGCCGCTTTTGAAAGAGTTTGAGGAAAACAAATGACGTCTTTGCGCAAAGAAACTGAGATTTCCGGCAACGGTTTAATGAAAAACAAACCCTGTACGGTAAAATTTGTTCCGTCAAAAACCGGCAGGATAAGATATTTTGTAAAAGACGCCGGGCCTTTTGAGGCAGATGTTGAGAATGTTCTGTCAACACAGCAGTGTGTAAAGCTCGGAGACGGAAAATCTTCGGTCATGCTTACCGAACATCTTTCCGCAGCGTTGGCTTTCTGCGGGATTGATGAAATTGATATTCATGTAAACGCCGGAGAACTTCCCGCCCTCGACGGAAGCGCAAAAGAATGGGTAGATTTATTCAAAAAAGCCGGAATTGAAAAAACAGGCAAAACACGATATTATACGGTTTCGGAACCGGTTTATTACCTGAACGGCAAAACATTACTGGTTATTGTGCCGGATAATGAGTTGAACATAACGTACAGCGTGAACTACGACCACCCGAACCTTGCAAACCGCTGGGTAAGCCTTAATACCAAACATCCGCAGGAAATTATTGAGGCGCGGACATTCGGGTTTTATAAAGATTTAAAGAAGTTTCAGACGCTCGGATTTGCCAAAGGAGTTACGCTTGAAAATACCGTTGGTTTGACAGATAATAAGTATACGCAGTCTGAGTATTACACAACGCAATTGCGCTCGGAGTTTGAGCCGGTTAAACATAAAATACTTGACCTCATAGGGGATTTGTATTTAACCGGAGTTAACCCGCTGAATTTGAAGGCGCAGATTATTGCAAAAGAAGCCGGACACGCGGTTCATATAAAAACAGCAAAAATGTTAAAAGAAAAACTGATTGAATGTAAATAATTTGCCTGCAAACCCGGCATTACAAGTACGGAAAATAAGGAGAAGAAATGACAGCCGAAGAAAAAACTTTAAGCTTTGATACAATAGGAATTATGAACATGATTCCTCACCGCTACCCGTTTTTGCTGGTAGACAGAATAACGGAATGTATTCCGGGCAAATATTCCAAAGGGTATAAAAATCTTACGATGAATGAGGAATTTTTTCAGGGGCATTTTCCGGGCAACCCTATTATGCCGGGTGTTTTGCAGCTGGAAGCTCTTGCGCAGTGTTCGGCTCCGGTGCTGATGACGCTGCCTGAATTTAAGGATAAATTAACTTTATTTGCCGGCATGGAGAATGTAAGGTTTAAAAATATCGTAAGACCCGGGGACAGACTTGATATGGAGATTACACTGATGAAGCTGAAAGGGCCTATCGGCAAATCGCATGCAGTGGGAACGGTTGACGGCAAGGTGGTAGTCGAAGCCGACATGACAGTCTGCATGAAGGGATAAGCAGGGTTAAATCTCTGGTAGAACCAGGTGTTTTGGGTGCCACGCTATGCCTGCTCCTCTCCTTACAGGAGAGGAAGAATTTCTTAACGAATGTGTGAGTTTAGAAATTCAGGTGAGGTGGCGCAAAACAGAATAAATCTTGGGTAAAACACAATGTCATGGGTTCTGTCTGCCCCCTCACCCCAAACACTAAACTCAACCTTCGGTTTCGCTAAGTGTTTGCCCCCTCTCCCGCAGGAGAGTGTTAACTTTTTATTGCTTTGTCATTGCGAGGACGAATGTAATGAGGACGAAGCAATCCAGTCAAAACCGTTGAATTTACTGGATTGCCGCGTCGGGCTGAAGCCCTCCTCGC
>JAISCP010000060.1 GCA_031265495.1 Heliobacteriaceae bacterium
TAACTTTTTATTGCTTTGTCATTGCGAGGACGAATGTAATGAGGACGAAGCAATCCAGTCAAAACCGTTGAATTTACTGGATTGCCGCGTCGGGCTTACGCCCTCCTCGCAATGACGAAACAATGCAAAGTTAACAATGCCCGTATGGAGAGGATAAGCCCTCACTGGCATGCTGAACGCCCGGATTGACCTCCGGAGTTTCAGCATTTGGCTTATACACACAAATTTTACTATTCCATGATGAAAGTAATCTTTAAATAATTAGAGATATTTTTTACAAATTGTAACATGTTGGCAAAAAATATTTTCAGTAGGTTTTAAGCAAAAAAAGGAGAATTTATATGCAAAATATTTCATTTAAAGGAACAATCGACTTTTATGCCAGAAACTTATCAACTGAGGACAGTGAAAAAGTAAGAAAAGACTTTAAAAAAGCTACGAAAGACTCCCCAAATCATGATTTAAGTATTGTACAATTGGGTATTAACAGCAATGCTGCCGCCGGTTTTACATTAAAATACGGAGAAGATATTTTCAGCAACGACTTCTATTTTAATTTTAATGAATTAGTTACTAATCCTAAAAAAATACTGGATATTTATAACTACTTAAAGTTAAAACTGGATTTGCAGCGTGAATTAAAATCTGAAGCAAGCAGAATAAACAGTAAATATTATTCTAGTATAAGAAAGGCAGAATCAAAAGTTGAAAAATATTCATATAATGTATAATATGGAAAAATTGTATTGCTTCGACTAAAGTCTCGGAATGTCTAAACTCTTAAAAACCGGATATACAAAGCAAAAAGACCTCGTATGAGGTCTTTTGTATTAAATTTCCTATTCACTGATAATAACTACATTGACGTTTTGAATGAATGCTCGTCTTGCGTTAAACGCTTTAAATTCTCATATTCTTTTACATGATGATGCTTAGCCGCCGGTCTTTCACTGACGGAAGGAACATTATCATCAACTGCACTCTGCCCGGATAAAGCTTTCAGGCTGTTTACGGGCAGAAGCCGCTCCAGCACAACCGAACGCCCGCTTAAAGCTTCTTTTAACCACGCGTCATTTTCCATTTTATCGTTTTCTAAAACAGTATACTGATTAGCGGTTTTATGATTTGCCGCCGGCGGAATATAAAAACTCCGGCTGACTTCATTGCTGTAATCACGCGCTGTGCCATGCGCTCCGTGTCCGTGATTATAGCCTGCGGTAACCACTTCCGTTTTAACGCCGGAACCTAATTTGCCGTCAATGCCGCCCATTTTATACCAGAGATTTGAATACCAGTCCGCTTTATTTGAATCTTCCGGTTCCTGCAATTTTTGCAAATTTTCATACCCTGTGTCGTATGTTTCGCAAAGACGGGCGTAGTTGTCCGCCCAAGCAGCGTAATCTTCGCTGAATTTTTCATTATCAAATCCTTCGGCTCCGGCGGCTTTTTGTATATCCTGTTCCAGAGACTTCCAGGCGCCGCGAACGGTAACATCCGTTTCTTTGTTTTTGGAATTGCCGATGTTGTCTTGTGTTTCACCGGGCGGAATTTCCAAATTTATATAATTGTTTGCAATATAGTAAACATCAACAATTTTTTGTTTTAAAGTCTTTAATTGCCTTTCACCTTCACTCGTGAGCACGTAGTTGCCCGAGCTGTCAATTTCGTAATTGCTGAACAATCTTTGGGCGTTTACCGAAAGTCTTGAAAGATCTGTTGTGCCGGCTTCCAGCGGAACATCGGGATTAAGGCGTTCCTGTCTTTGCGCCGCGTAGATTGTACTGCGAAGACCGGCAATTCTGCCTGCAACATTTGCTTTTTCCGCAAGAAGACTTCCATCATTTATAATCAAAGGAGTCTTGACATGAGAGGTTATATTCAGGGTTTCGCCGGTAGAAGCCGTGTAATTTCCGATTTCGACGGATGTCTGTAAGATATTATCACTCTGCACGGCATTATCCTGTACAGCCTCCTTAGTTTCGGAAGGAGCGGATATTTGTATAGTCTGCACTGACGCTTCCGGCTGCGCGTTATAAGTTGCGGCCGGCGTTGACAATGCTGCCTCGTAAGGCAGTGCAGCGGCAAGCATGTCAGGAAGGCAGCAGCAGACGGAATATGCGGCATTATTTGCCAGACTTGCGGTTGAATTTTTGTAATCCGCGTAAACTTGTTCACCCTCAGTACCGTTAACTTCCGACCAATAAGAACTGTCTTGCGCTGGAACGGCGTCCGGTTTGTTATTTTGTAATTCGGTAATTTGTAAGGCAACTCCTTGTGCTTCGGGGGTTCCTGTATATAACTTATCGTATTCCGCCTGAATTTGCTCGTAATCAACAATCCCGTATTTGCTCAGGAACTGCATAAGATTATTTGCGGATATGTAATTTTCAGCATCATCAGGAGTTACGTAAATACGGTTCGACAAATCAATTATACCGTACTGTTCTTTGTTTTCGCCGTAAGTCATTAATTCAGCCGGAGTTAATTTGAAATAGACTTCCTCTGCTGAAGTTTCATCCGAAGTCCGGTTTTCCAGAATGTGCTTTCTCAATTCATCGTAATTTATATTGATTCTTCCGGTTAAATTTAATAATTTTATTTGGTTTCCTGATAAATCCATAATATCCCCCTTGATTTTCTAAAGCCTAGCACACTTTTCAGATAATTTCAAATAACAGTATAATTCATAACAAATGTTTACATTTTCATAAAACCGCTTTATTTCTGCGGATTTTCGTTTTAATGTTAAACAAGGATTACCCGGAGGATTCCGCTTGAATATTTCAACCATAACCAAGTATATTGACCAGCCTGTTGTTTTGCACGGTTTGCAGAAGAAAATGCCTGTATTGCTTATTGGCGGCGGCGCTGCGTTTGCCGCTTATGACACATTTAAACATGCAAAGGGAGATGAAAAACAGAAAAAACAACTTTTATTGAAAAATTCTATTATTACTGCCGCGACACTTGCATCTTTGGTTCTCGGGACACGCGGCTTAACGGTTAACGGGAAGAAAATCTTCAAGGGGCTTATGGAAAACGGACCGCTTGAGGATATTTTGAAAAAGCAGTCAAAGGCAATCAGCCATTTTATTGAAGAAACCGGCTTGTCGGATAAAAAACTTATAAACACCCTGAACAAAGCCAAAACCGGTAAACTCAGCCTTAAAGATATTGACGAATTGGCAAAAGGGCTGCCCCAAAATCACGCAAGAGATGAACTTTTTCAAAATATTACGGGCGAACCGGTGAAACATGTTAAGAACCATAGCTGCTGCAGCCATCATCATGAGCATTCCGCGAAAGGACACGATAATCACCGCCATGAGCATGCGGAGCATAGTAATCATTCCGGCTGCAATCACAACCATGAGGATTTTAAGACAATATGGAGGCTTTCCGCGCTCGGTTTAATTCCGGTTGCAGGCGGTGTTCTCGGCGGAATAGCCGCTGACAAAATTACCCGCACCGGCTCAAAAGAATCTACCGCAAATAAAGTAAAAGAAGGATTTTTCCAATTTTTGGCCAATATTGCGCTCTGTAATGTCGGAGCGGCAATTGCTCTGGCCGCTGCAAAACAATTGGAAAAACGCGGGGTTATTAAGCCTCTTAACAGGCTGTCAAAAATGGCTGTTACGCTCACGGGAATTGTTTCAACGGGAATTTTGGGCGGGAGTTTAATTGCGAATTATCTCGGCAAAAAAGTCGTTAACCCTATTTTTGACCAGCAGGACAAAAGTAGTAATATATACAGCGAGCGCAAGCCGGAAACGCTTGACGTTGCGCTTCATATAGATGACGTCAGTTCCGCCGGCGTAATTTCCGGTCTCAAATGGATTGAGCCTGTAATTCCGCTTTTTTACTTTATTTCAGGCTACCGCGCGGGAGTCGGATACAGGAATGTAAATAAACCCCCTGCGCAGAAACCTGATAATGCGTTTCCGTTTATTCATACACATTTTAAGAATTTACTTGTAAGTAATTAGTTCCATGGTTTTTTAAAAAGGCAACAATTTCCGTAATTCCTAAATTTGCCGCGTCATCGCGCCCCTGTCATCCTGAACTTGATTCAGGGTCTATCAGTTTAATTGAAATTGATAGATTCCAAGCCCGGAATGACGTTTTTATATTTGGTGTCAACACGACCTAATTACTTAACATGTACAGCAATGACGGGACGGCTATCGTATGATCTGCCATGCGGCGGATCTTGAAACATGTAAATCCGGTCGTTCAGCATGACAAAGTGGTAGTTCAAAGTGAGTCGGCAATCAAACTTTACTGCCCCCTCACCCCAAACACTAAACTCAACCTTCGGTTTCGCTAAGTGTTTGCACCCTCTCCCGCAGGGCATTGTTAACTTTGCATTGTTTCGTCATTGCGAGGAGGGCGTAAGCCCGACGCGGCAATCCAGTAAATTCAACGGTTTTGACTGGATTGCTTCGTCCTCATTACATTCGTCCTCG
>JAISCP010000138.1 GCA_031265495.1 Heliobacteriaceae bacterium
AGCGCAGCACTGTGCCGAACAAAATGATTAAGTATCATTTTGTGAGAGGAAAATCCAGTCAAAAACATTGAATTTACTGGATTGCTTCGTCCTCATTACATTCGTCCTCGCAATGACGAAGTAATAAGAATTACTCAAAACCCGCTAAAACCGTATATGGTTGCAAAGTTACAAGAAGCATTAAAAAATGAGGGATACTAAAATGAAAAAAAAAGATATTAGTTATTATTTGAATTTACCTTATACCTATGTTATGGAATGGTCAGACGCGGACGGCTGCTATTTAGGAAGTATTATTGAGCTTGAGCACAATATAACTTGCGGTGCGACCCGCGAAGAAGTTTTTAACAATTTTCAGGATGCGCTTAAAGCTTATATTACAACCAGCCTCGCCAATAATATGGAAATACCCGAACCGCTTAAAAAAGATGATTTTAAAGGCAATATAACTTACAGAACAACAGGCGAACAGCATTACAAGTTAGCTAAGCAAGTGCGCCTCAAAGGTTATAAAAGTATCAACGCCTTTATTGATGAAGCTGTGAGAGATAAGCTCCGGGAAGTCATTTAAGGTATTGTGTCCAAAGCTAAAAAATATTTTTCGGTAAATGTTCCTGCCAGTGTTCGTCCAGCTCCCGAATAAACCTGTGGGCGTCAATTACATCGTCATAGTTAATAGGCTCCGGTCCCTCCTGAACTTCAAGGGGTTCCTTAACCTCAAGGCCGGAAAACCCGATAAATGCAATCCCGAATTTTTTCCCGCAGCGCCGGCATTCAAGGTGAGTTACGGTAAGACCTGCTTCTTCGCGCTTAATATCTATTGAATTTTCGTCAAATCCGCTCTTGCACTGCGAACAGCATAAATTACTAAATAATATTTCTATTTTCTTTTTCATAAATCCTCTTATAATTATACAACAACCTGTTAATTTTACTTATGACATGGGAATAATATATAATGTAGACTGAATTGGAGAGTTTATATGGAAGTTATCAACTTAATCCTTTTTGGTTTTATTGTTTATACTGCGTTGATTGTGGTTCCCAGCATTTGGGAAGAGCTGACGGCAGAAAGATAAAGCCTTACAACTAAAGACGATTAAGCGGCAAAAAAGTTGCCATTTTGCCGGATAACCTTCTACCACTTTAAAGAAGTGTTAACAGGACATTTATTCAGGGAGGATTTTAATAAGACACCTGTATGCAGTTTCCGCTGCAAAATCCATTTGAGCTTTTGTAATTGTAAGCGGCGGATTAAAATAGATTACATTCCCCAGCGGTCGTAATATTAAACCGTTCTTTATTGCTTCTCTATATATACAATACCCCAGTCTCCCCTCTGAGGAGGGGAGTTTTGCTGCCAGCTCTATTGCATTGATAAGTCCGATTGAACGAATTTCTCTGACATTCGGATGTGATGAAAATTTTTCTCTTATTAACCGGCTGAAATAATCTGCATTCTCCTGCGCGGTTTCAAGTATGTTTTCGTCTTCAAATATGTTCAAAACTTCTGCGGCAGCGGCACAGGCGAGCGGATTCCCGCTGTATGTATGGCTGTGCATAAAGGATTTCCCTTCGCTGTAATCAGCATAAAATGCGTTATAAATTTTTTGCGTCACAGCCGCGAGCGCCATAGGCATATAACCGCCCGTAAGCCCTTTTGAAAGACACATAATATCCGGTGAAATTCCGGCATGCTCGCAGGCGAACATTTTTCCCGTCCGTCCGTAACCCGTTGCGATTTCGTCCGCGATTAAGTGTACATTGTACTTGTCGCACAGTTCACGGATTTTTTTCAGGTAAGCCGGTGAGTAAATCTTCATGCCGGCGGCAGCCTGTAAAATCGGTTCAACTATGATTGCGCAGGTTTCGTGTCCGTGCAGGGCAAAAGCGTCTTCCGTTTTTTCAAAATCAGATGTCGGAACTCTTATCACATCAAGTAAAACGGGTTTGTAAATCCGTGAATATAAGTCCATTGCGCCTGCGGAAAGCGCTCCGAGCGTTTCACCGTGATAGGCGTCTGTCAGCGCCATAAATCGTTTCTTTTGGGGATTTCCGGTTTGGGCATGATACTGAAAACTCATTTTCATTGCAGCTTCAATCGCAGAAGAACCGTTATCCGTAAAAAAGAATTTCTCCGGTCCGGCAGGCAGAATTTTCACCAGCTTCTCGCACAATTCAATTGCTTTTTTATGTGTAAAGTTTGCAAAAATAACATGTTCAAGCGAGTCTAACTGTTTTTTAACTGCGCTGTTAATTCTCCGATTGCAGTGTCCGAGAAGGTTACACCACCAAGAACTCACAATGTCCGCGTATTGTTTGCCCTCTGTGTCGTAAACGTAAAGCCCTTCGCCTCTTTCGATTACAATAGGCGGGAATTCTTCATAATCCTTCATCTGTGAACACGGATGCCAGATGTACTTTAAATCTCTTTGAGCCCAACGCATTTTATTACCTTAATCCCGCTTAATTTTTCTATTTGTACCCTGTTATCTCTATGCATAAAATTATTTTCGTCATAACGGTTCAGAATAATTCCTTCTGTTTTTATACCGTGCTTTTCTGCGTACTCCGCTGTGAGAACGGACGCATTTATAGCGCCCAGCCCCGCATCTGCAACTATTATGATATTCAATCCGAGCGTTTTAATTATATCGGTAAGCATTAAGTTTTCGCCGAGCGGAGTGACAATTCCGCCTGCACCTTCAACAACAACATAATCAGAGTTATTGCTCAAACGGCAAAAGTCTTCTTTTATTTTTTCTTTTTTGATTTTGATTTCCGCAAGCCGTGCGGCAAGGTGCGGTGAAACAGCCGGTTCAAACGAGTATGTACAGTAAGTTTCCGCTCCGGATGTTTTTTGTACGTATTCGCAGTCGGAGGGCGAAACTTCCGCGCCGCTCAAAACAGGCTTGTAGTATTTACAGTTTACTCCTTCGTCAAGCATTTTTTTAACAAGCAAGGCGCTGACGTAAGTTTTTCCGGTATCGGTTCCTGTTGCGGTTATAAATATCCCTTTTTCCATTTTATAATTATAACAGGAAATAGGGGTTAGTAAATAGGGTTGAATAGTTGAACGGTTGAAAGGTTGAAGGGTTGAAAAGACACTAGTTTCTAGTCTCTACCCCCTAGTCTCTAATGGAGGCTTTTATTGATAACGTCATTGCGAGGAGCTTGCACAGCAAGCGACGAAGCAATCCACAAAATCAACAGTCTTGACCGGATTGCCGCGTCGGGCTGACGCGCTGCAATGACGAAACAATGTAAAATGAACACTGCCCTCAAGGGGATGGTAAACCTTTCAACTGTTCAACCCTTCAATCTTTCAACTATTTTTATCAGAGACTGGGGGTTAGAAACTAGTATGATAACCCTCTCCCTGCGGGAGAGGGGGAAAACACTTAGCGAAACCGCAGGTTGAGCTTAGTGTTTGGGGTGAGTGGGCAGGCACAGCGCGGCACGACATGTGTTCTACCCAAGATTTATTCGGTTCTGCGCCGCCTCACCTGAATTTCTAAATTCACACGTTGTGTTCATTAAGAAATTCTCCTGTAAGGAGAGGAATTCAGCTGTTTCCTGTTCCCTCTTTCCTATTCACTTAGTCACCTATTCACTAATTCGTTATAACGCTGTTCCGCCGTCACGGAAATAATCATAATGTCTTACATCTTCGTAGTGGCGTTCCTGTGCATAAGGAGCGGACTGCGCAGCCGGTGCGGAAGGCGCGGAAGAAGGTGCGGAAGGTTTGGCGTAAACTTTTTCTTCAACTCCTTTTGCCGTACTTCTGTTTTTAAGAAGAGTGTCTACATCAGGTGCAAGCGTTAATTCAAAGTGAATACGTCCGTATTTTCTGTCAGGCTCCCAGGCATTGTTGACCAGCGGGTAACCCCAGTAAATTCTGCCGCTTAAATCGCCCGGTAATTGTACTCTTAACCCAAAGCCAAGTGACATAAGGAAATAGCTTCCGCCGTAGACATCTTCTCTTGCTGCCGGAAAAATACCGGCATTATCCCAGAAAAGCGCCCCTTTTACGTATTTCCCCACGAACGGAATTCGCTCGTCATTTTTCCCTCTGATTTCTCTCGGTAATAGCGGAAACATTAATTCAGCGCTTGCAAAGTATCCGTTTTTGCCAATCATAATCCCTTCGGAATATCCTCTGACTGTTGCCAGACCGCCGGATTGGATTTGGTCAAGGTACGGAATATGTTTGTCTCCCGGTATAATCTGGTAATTACTGCGGATTTGGCCGATTACACCGTGTGAGAAATCGTGTAATCTGGTAATTCCTCCGCTGTATTTAAAGTAATTATTATCCTTGTCAAGCAGAGGCACTGCGTAGTATAAATTCTGATTAACATACCAGATACCGCGTTTTGTATCTTTTCTCAGCAGCAATGCGGTTTCCGCACTGGTAACTTCATCTAAGCCGGCAAACCAGTCGCGTCCGCCAAAAATAAGTCCGCTTTCGGTGCGTGCTCTTTTGTAGTTCAAAGCCGTATAAGATTTTAATTCCATATCAACGGTTCTTTTGATAGGCTGTGAAAAATACAGCGAATACTGGTAAGATTTGCTTCTTACATCTAAGTCCTGCAAGCCGCCGTACCGGAGTTTTGCAAAAGTTGACGCGTACATAAAGCCTATACGTCCGTCGCCTTTATTGACCGGAATATTGTAGTCAATAAACGGGCTTTGCGCTCCGCCGCTGAAGTATGAACCCAATGACAGCCGGTCTCTTACGTGAAACAAACTGTCCGCATACAGCATTGCGCCGGCACGAACTGAACCGGTGCTGTAACGCCCCGCGTTATCCATAATTCCGACTAAGTGAAACGGGAAAGATTCATTAGCAACAAAATTAATGTCTGTTGTTCCCGGAGCCCTGCCGGCATGAAGGTTAGCGGTAAGCCTTACGCCTTCATTATATCTGTTGAAATCAAGAATGTCTTTTTCTAATTCAACAATGTCAAAAAGCTGTCCTTCTTGTTCGGGAATTCTGTCCGTAATATATTTTGTCTTTGTCCAGCGGTTATTCTGAACTGTTATATCGCCGATTTTACTTTCTACAAGTTCAATATAAATATTGCCGTTTTGGACCTTTTGTTCCGGCAGAAATGCTCTTGCGGTCACGTAGCCTTTCTGGGCGTAAAGGTTGTTAATTTGGTCTATAACTCTTTGAATGTCGTCAACGAAAACATTTCTACCGACCAGCGAGCTTACAATAGAAGTTATTTCCTCTTTTGTTAAAATTTCTGACGGCGATACCTGAATTCCGTTAACATAAATCCCTTGTGTTTCCGCTTCCTGAATAACCGCTTTTATAGCCGGAACAACAGGAGTTCTCTCCTGTATTACTTCCGCTGCCGGTTTGCTTTCTCTGATATTATAATTATTTTGTACTTCAAAATCGCGTCTTTTCTGTTTCAGCATGTTCGTATCATGAGTATAATCAGAGCCGATTTCGTTCATAATTGAAGTCGGCAGAGCCGGAGGGGCAGCATAAGCAGCCGGTACAGACAGTATCACCACACAACATAATGCATAAATTCTTTTTTTCAACATATATTAAAATCTTTCATTTGTTACGTTACAAGAAATAAAAACATTAGAATTTTTTTTTTTGTTATTTATCAGGCTATTCGTTAATTTTTATTAAGCATCTTTTTAATTATATAATATTACTGTCTTTGCGTAAAGGCATTTGACGAAACATCATCTGTTTGAAGTATTTTTTGCAAAAATAATATGTTTGTTGTATAGTATTTAAAAAAGGAGGACTTTATGAAAATTAAATTTTTAGTTGCAGCTTTGTCTGCGTTTGTTTTAGGTGTATCTGTGGCTAACGTTGCCATGTCGGACGCTCCCGCAAGCTATAAGGTTGCAGTGGTTGATGTTCAGAAAGTAGTTAATTCATCGTCACAGGTTGCGGCTTTGAAAAAAGAGCAGGAAGCTAAATCAAAAGAATTAGTGGCTTTTGTTGAGAAGGCAAGAAAAGATGTTGCCGCTCAAGCGGATGCTAAAAAGAAACAAGACCTTGAAACTAAGTATAACAAAGAACTAAACGATAAGAAAGCCGCTATGGATAAAAATTATGCGGCAAAATTACAGGCAATTGACACTTCAATATCAAAACAGATTGACGCTCAGGCAAAAACAGGTCAATATGACCTTATTCTTGCTAAAGGCGTTGTTCTTTCCGGCGGTATTGATATTACTGACACTATTACTAAATTAGTTAAGTAGTCATTGCCGTACATGTTAAATATAAAGCGCCGGATGAATTCCGGCGTTTTATTTAGTTTTATTAAATTTTTACTGAAAAACCGGAAGGATTTTTGCAAAAAAGGGCATAATATTTATATAAGGGGGAATTTATGCTGAAGGTTTCTGCTGTATCATGCCATAATCTTGCCGGAAAAGCTGCCGGATTTTGCCTTAATCTTCCGGAGCGCGTTGTAAAAAACAGTTATATTGCCGGACTTTACCGCGATAAGGTTTTCAATCCGATGGTGAAGCTGTTCGACTTAACTTATACGAAATTTAGTAAAACCGGGTTAGGAAAAAGTGCGGCCGGACTGGTCAAAAAGTTTTTCAGGACCACAGGTATGATGGGCTGGTTGTAACGAATTGTAAAGCCAAAATTTGATTAACCGGCAATTTTTGTACAATATTTCTTTTTATATATTTAGTATATAAAAGGATATTTTATGAGTGATTATACCGTTGCGTCAGGCAATAATCTTTGGAATATATGTAAAAAGCATTACAATCTAAAGACAAATGCCGAGATTGCCGCTAAAGTTAAAGAAGTTGCCGCTGCTAACAAGATTACAGACCCGAATAAAATCTCTGTCGGACAGACATTAAGCCTGCCTGACGCGATTGCCGTACTCAATAATGCGCAGAACTCACAATCAACGTCTTCGCAGAGTTCTGATAAACAACAACCTGTCCCTGCCCAAGTAACGGGACAAACTCCGGCTCAAATGGAAGCGCAGGTACGGACAAAAATGGGCTTAGCGGAAGGCGAACCTATTCCGGAAGGCGTGAAACTTGTGGAAATTGGCAATGAAAAAGTTTTGATGAAAGACGGAAAGCCCCTTGATGATGCAGGTATAGCTGCTCTTAAAAACCCGAATGCAAAAGTTTATTCTAAAGAAGTCAGCGCGGCGGCAGATGCGAAAATTAAATCTTTTGATTTTAATACTCCGGAAGATATTGAAAATGCTAAAAATTTTGAAGTCAGCTTATTCTCACCGGATACTAATACTGATGAGCAGAAAAATCAGGCATATTCAGACTATGCGGAAAAGATACTCAATGACTATTACGATATAAATAAAGACGGTAAAGTTACAAAAGAAGAATTTGAAGAAAAAGAGTTCAACGGTCTCCAAAAAACCAATGAAATAATGGGCTATGGTGATGAAGATGATATTTCAGCAAAACGTATGTCAAGCTTGTATGCTCAAAATATGGATTTGGACTTTGACGAAGTAATTTCCAAAGAAGAGCTTGCCTATTTTGTTAAGATGTCAGACAAGATTGACAAGAAGCAAGACGGTGTTATAAATGCCAAATTTGAAACAGGAATGGCTCAGTCTATGCTTGGACTTTATTCAAACGACGACAAAACAAAAGGTATAATTCAAAAATACTTAATGGGCGAAACGCTTACACCTGAAGAACAAAAAATCTTTAATGAAGCTTCTGCTGACAGAAGAATTTCTATGGCTAGCAAAGCAGGCCTCGCAACAGATGCAGCCATAAACAGAATGGTTAAGTGGAAGCATGAGCAGCCTTGATAACTATTGGTTTTGCTGTACATGTTAATTAGTTACATGATTAAGCAATTAACAGGGAGGGAGAATTACCCTAAAAATTACCCTCCCCTTGAGGGGGCAGTGTTAACTTTGCATTGCTTTTTATTTTATTTTGTGATATAATCTTTTTGTAAAAAAGGGGGGGGGTATTATGCTTGAAAACGAACTTAAATGTCCCGCTTGTGAGAGCAAAAA
>JAISCP010000143.1 GCA_031265495.1 Heliobacteriaceae bacterium
GGGGCTTTAAACCCCCCCCCCCCCCCCCCGAAAGCGGTACTACGCCTGCATTACAGCCTTTTTTAAATACTTCTCTCATAACCATTCCTCCTTCTTTAATTATCACAGCAGAATTATACAACACTTAGCTAAATCTTGTCAAATGTAACATAAAAATACCAATGGAGACTACGGATTAGAGACCGGAAACTAGCGTCTTTTCAACGCTATTCACTATTTACTAAGCACTATTTACTAATAATCATGTAACTAATTGCTTGACATGTACAGCAGAAACAATGTAAAATGCCATGTTTAGCTGATTAGTGCGTTAATTTCTTCAACCATTTGGTCAGGGTCAAATCCGTGAATTTTTGCACCTGCTTCTAAATTTTCAAAATGCGCGGCAGCACAGCCGACACAGCCTAAGCCGTATTTCTGAAATATTTCGACACTTTCCGGACAAGTCTGTACGATTTCCATAATATTCATTTCTTTGTTAATTTTTGTCATTTTTATCTCCTTGATTTTTAAATAATTATCATTATACATGAAAAATAAGGAGATGTAATGTTCAAAAAATTATTCAAAGATGATGACAAAGTAGTTGGTTTAAGCAGTCTTAAAAGGCAGGAACTTCCTAAATATTACCCGTCAAAATTCAGTCCCCAAAAAGTAACTTTTGGCGCTAATTACCATAAAAACATGTTTGAACGTTAAGCTAAGTAATACACATTAGCGCCATTAACACCACAGCCAAGCTCTTCAGCTGTATACCGGCTTCGGTTTTCAGGTTGTGCCGGATTTGCATTCCCTGTGTTAAAAGTAGTCTGTATTTTTGGGGGCGGTGTAATAACCTTACCCGGATCAATACTGCCTCGTGATACTGCTAAATCTTTTCTGACTTTTAAAGACATAGAATTCCTCCAAAATAATTCCCTATAAATATATAAAGTAAATTACCGTGAAAAAATTGCCTAAATATTGAGATATATTAAGATATATTAAGCATGTATTATCCTTAACAGACTTTACTATGACAAAACCTCTAAGCTAAAAAATCTAAATTCCGCGCCTGAGTTGAATTACCCTGCACTTTCGGATGGCCTAAATTATAACCTGTTTGCTGCGCAAAGAACCCGTAATCTTTTTGATTATCCGAACGGCGCTGTTCAAAAAGGTTAACCGGATTAACCCTGTAAATATTATACGGTTGTACTTTCTCAATTGCTGTCATATTTTTAGTCCTATATATATTATAAACTATTTTTCAGGATGATATTTCAGTTTTGGGGAATTTTGTTACAAAGTTAATAAATACTACTGGTCACTCTCAAACTGGTCGGTGTCGCGCATAAGTTTGTCAAAATCTGACGGCTTAATACTTTGGACAAACTTTTTAAATTCCTGTGCTTCTTCTTCATCTTTAGCCGAATCTGTCGAAACCGAACCGTTGGAAATAACGTTTGTTGTAACAAAAATAGGCGCGTCCGCTCTGATTGCCACTGCAATTGCGTCAGACGGACGGGCGTCTATTTCAACAACCTTTCCGGTCTCATCGGAAAGAAACAATGTTGCATAATAAGTTTCTTTTTCCACATCATTAATCTCGATTTTATCAAGCTTATATCCGGTCTTTTCAATCAGATTGATAAACAAATCATGTGTCATAGGGCGGGTAACTTTGAGGTTTTCGATTTTTCTTATAATAGCGCTGGCTTCAGCGGAGCCAATCCATATAGGAAGGGCTTTGCGGTTATTTTTGTCGTGGAGCACAACAATCGGAGAACCGGTTCTTGTATCGAGAGCAATACCCATAACTTTCATTTCTATCATTTTTTTATACCCTTTCAAGTCAATTTTAGTTTCTGCCGCCTTTTAAAGGTTTTACCTTTAGTATTTATATTCTACCCTCAATCGGCTTCCGTTAGCTGTTACCTGTCTGTTTTGCTTTTTTTGTTGAACGCGCTTAACGCTTTTTAAACCTTTCAACCATTCAACTTTTCAACTGTTCTGGTCTCTAGTCTCTAACCCCCTAGTCTCTGATGTGAGGGTTTATTGTTTTTTAATTTTTCTTAGATGAACCTATTCACCTAATCACTTAGTCACTTATTCACTCTTTCTCTTGTTTTGTTGAACGTGTTTAACGGGTTTTTACGTCATGCTGAACTTATTAACTCTTGCCCACAACAGCAGTTAACGGCGAAGACGCGTTTGCTGTCTGCATAACCGGCATTCTGCCCGCCTCAAATGCAGCACGCCCTGCCTGAACACCAAGCTTAAACGCTTCTGCCATTTTAACAGGATTTTGCGCTTTTGCAATCGCCGTATTGAGCAGACAAAAATCAGCCCCGAGTTCCATAACCATTGCCGCATCTGACGGAACCCCTATTCCGGCGTCAATCACAACGGGAATATTTGCCTGTTCAATTATGATTTTAATATTTTCAAGTGTCTTAATACCCTGTCCCGAGCCAATTGGGGAAGCAAGCGGCATTACAGTGGCGCATCCTGCATCTTCAAGCAGTTTTGCCAAAACAGGGTCGGCGTTTATGTAAGGCAAAACGACAAACCCTTCTTCCACAAGTATTTTTGCCGCCTCCAGCGTGGCAACCGGGTCCGGCAGAAGATATTTCGGGTCAGGAATAACTTCAAGCTTAATCCAGTTATTAATCCCCATTGCTCTGGATAAACGTGCAATTCTCAATGCTTCTTCCGGTGTAGAGCAGCCGGCGGTATTAGGTAAAATCCAATACTTGCTCGTATCAATATAATCCATCAAATTTTCATGACCGACGGCGTTCATCTCAACTCTGCGTATAGCAACCGTAACAATTTCAGCCCCGCTTGCTTCAAGCGCCTTTTGCATAACAGGAAAGTCCGAATACTTGCCTGTACCAACCATAAGCCGTGAACTAAATTCTTTGCCTGCTATCGTTAAAGTCATAATTGTTCTCCTTTAACAATAATTATAAAACTAAAAGAAATTTTTCGCAAGAATTCTACATTTTGCTCAGCTTGCGAATTTCAGCGTTAAGTTTGTTAACGGATTCGCCGACTATTTTGGCTTCATCAAAATTCTTTTCTTTCAACAGGCGCAAAACATCTTTTTCTAAAAGCCTAACTTCTTCCCGCAGCGTGCCGAGTCTGGTTTTTCCGAGGAAAAGCGTATTATACTCATCTGTGCCCGGTGTTAAAATATTTTCCAAAATCTTCTCAGCCTTTGCTGCGTCCAATCCGATATTTACGCGAGTATTCATATTGGCATTAACAATATCTGCATCCCGTGTCCATATAAATTTATCAGTGGAAGGAGATTCCATTTTTGAAAGCTGTTTGCTAAAATCCATTAATTTAGTATATTTACCAATTTTCCGAAAGCTGTTACCGAGGTCGTTCCAAGATATCCAAGCAGGGTGTGTTTTGTCCATTTCCCAATAATCAGCATTTTTGTACTTAGGCACCACGAGGTACACTCCGAAACTCGTTTGTTTGGGTTGTGAATAATTTTGGTTAATATGTTGGATTTTCATATTTTATACTCCTTTGTTTTTATTATTAAAAATCATAAATAATATTTTTTGCCAGTAAAAGTAAATAATATTTTACATAAATAAAATTTTGTGCTAGGATGGGATTTATACGGAGGACTGGCCGAGCGGCTGAAGGCGGCACCCTGCTAAGGTGTTATGTGGGTCTACCCTGCATCGAGAGTTCGAATCTCTCGTCCTCCGATTTTTAGTCCTCAAATTCAGTCGTAGTGCAGGCTTTAACTCAATTTGACCCGTCATGTGCGGGATTTTCAACAGGTTAGAGAATTAAGAGAATTTCTCTTTTGAGTTTTCAAGGTAATTTCTTCTAAAATTCTCTTTCTGCTATTTGCCAAGTGCAGATTTAATAATGTGGTAAAATATAACCATGGCTCAAAAATCAAAAATTGAATGGACACACTCGACCTGGAATCCCATAACCGGCTGCACTAAAATCTCCGAAGGCTGCACGAACTGTTATGCCGAATCTATGGCAAGACGTTTGCATGCAATGGGGCAGGAAAAATACAAAAAAGGTTTTAGTGTAACTTTGCATCCGCAATGTCTTGAAGAACCGTTGAAGTTCAAAAAGCCGCACCTGATTTTCGTCTGCTCAATGAGCGATTTGTTCCACAAAGATGTTCCTGATGAATATATCCAAAAAGTTTTTGAAACGATGAACAAAGCAGAACAACATACTTTTCAAATCCTTACAAAACGCTCTGAACGATTGCGCGAAATTTCACCGAAATTGAATTGGACAACGAATATTTGGGCAGGCGTTACGGTTGAGTCCCACCGGCAAAAAGCTCGCATAAAGGATTTAGTTGCGACGGGCGCAAAAATAAAATGGTTGAGCGTTGAACCATTATTAACAGTGATTGAGGATTTGTCAGTAGAAGGCATTGACTGGATTGTAGTAGGTGGCGAAAGCGGACCAAAAGCTCGTCCACTACGCGAAGAATGGGTTTTGCCAATACGGGATAAATGTTTAGAAACAGGCACAGCATTTTTCTTCAAGCAATGGGGCGGAGTGAATAAAAAAGCCGCAGGAAACCTTCTACAAGGGCAACGCTACGAACAAATGCCGGAAATCATCTCCACCGAACCCTCTCAACAACAACTTTTTCCTGTCTAGCTTTGGACGAGAAAGCCTCCGCTAAAAGCATGTTGGAGTTGGGTTTTCTTGTGAATTCTGTTGTACATAATTTGATTTTGCCATCGGAGATTAAAGAATTTACGGCACGACACAAATTTGAGGATGTCGGCACTTCTTTTTCCGTTGCATTTTTCCAAGAATAAAAATCGTCATATAGGCAAGAAGTTATTGCCAAAAGAGAAGCCTTGCTTCTTTCATTTGTAATTTCTAAGACATCGGACTTTTTAAGATTTCCTGTTTCTTCTAATTTCCGAATCGTTTCCTCATCTACATCAAAATAATCGCAGATTTTTTGTAAACTCTTTTCGTTCTTATGTCCAAGCGTTCGCTCTAACCCGCTAAGATTTATCAAAATTAACATTGAATGATATTTGTTGGGATGTATCAGAGTTTTCAGCTTGTCTATTTTTAACTCGGTTGAAAACGGGTCGACAAAAACAAATGCCGCCTGTGTTTTGTCTAAATAATTTTGTATGGCAGTGTTGTAATGTTCCCAATCGTCCGCTGCAATTATGATTTCCATTTTACACTGACTATCTTCTTTTTTGATTTTTTTGGCGATATTTTTGATTAAACTTTTGTGATTTTCTTTGTCTTTTTCTATAAAAATCAGAGTGAATTTGTTAAAATTACGATTGACAGCTTTTTTCATGTAATTGGTTATGGTTTCCAAAGCAATAATTGGCGAACCTTTTGTCCCGTCATCAAAAGCACCTGCACCCGCAAACAAATCTACCAAAACAAATTCTTTTGACAAAAATTCCTCAGTGAAGTGATTTGTAATATAAATTGAACTATTCAAAGTGTTACTCAGTAGCTTGTGCTTGATTTCAGTATGCGGGAACTTTGTTTCAAAATGCTTTTGGGGCAAATTCTGGGTATCGTTTTCTTTTATTTTCATACGTTTACATTTTAACGTATGCGGCATAACTCCGCAAGTCAGTGTTTTCGCGGACATGAAAATGGGGTAATAGTTTGTGCCTGAATGATACGAAATCCTGAAAAGAGTTGATATTATTGAACCTAAGAGTTATACTTGACATAGGATGTTAAAATGGAAAGAATCTCTCCTAAGAGTTCGAATCTCTCGTTCTCCGAATTTTAGTCCACCCTTGAGAGAGAGGTGGACTTTTAATTTCATGAAAGCCCGCAAACACAGGCTTTCAGCGTGGAATATTCTACGATAGAGTAATTTTTGTGATTTTGAGAGGCAAGTTTTAAGCATATTATGCCAAAATTCTCTTTCTCTATTTGCGAGGTGGAGAGGGTATTCACAGCTGTGCAAGTCTAGACTCGTTTTTTTTTGAAATAAATTTTCAAGCGTGTATTTTGAGCCAAAACTTATGATAAAATAAAAATGTTATTGCCGATAATAATCCTCATTCCTTTCTGCTGTGTTGGAGAGATAGTGGTTTCATAAGTCATTTCCAGCAGATTTTCAGATTCGCTTTTGAAGTTTAATAACCGTTCGTAAGTGACTGCTTCCAATGATTTTACAAGTACGTCTTTATCCAAGTATAGTGCTATTTTATTTTCGTAAATTGTAACTTTTAAGACAATTCCTCTAATAAAAACACTGTCCGGGGTGTAGTCATCAAGGTATTTCAAAATTGTATTCTGCTCTTTCACTGTTAAATCGCTCAGGTATTCTTGTATTACCTTTTTATTTTTAATGAGTTCTTCAATTTTGCTTGTTACAAAACTTTCAATTTCTTCCGCCGGAATTTTTGAAATGGTCCCGGCTTCGTGGTGGCGGTTTTGAATTATAGCCTGACTGACATAATAACGGTAGCGTCTGCCGTTTTTATTGCTGTGCGAAGGCGACATGAAATTACCTTTGTCATCAAAAATTCGGCCGGCAAGAAGCGCAGCGTGTTTTGCGCCAACAGAATGGTGCTTCTTAACAGCGTTATAATCCAAAATCTTAAAACACTTTCGTCGATAATTCCATCGTGCAAGCCTTCATGTACCTCGTCTTTATGCTCTATTTTGCCGATGTAGGCTTTGTTCCGAAGCAGTTTATTTAAATGCCCTTTATAAAACATTTTGTCTGTGTTGGTATGGATTTTGTTATCCCGCAGATAATTTTGTAGCTTAGGCACACTTTGTAATTCAACATATTTGTCAAAAATCATTCGTACTTTATCGGATTGTTCAGGGTCTTCAAACAGCCGGCCGTCTTTTTTGATATAGCCAATCGGTGCGTTACCATGTAGGAACATTCCTTTTTTTTCGTGATGCGGCGAATTTATCACGAAGCCGCTCACCTGTTACTTCACGCTCAAATTGGGCGAACGAGAGCAAAATATTTAAAGTTAGTCTGCCCATTGAGGTTGTGGTATTAAAATGCTGGGTTATAGATACAAATGAGGTTTCATGTTTATCAAAGACATCGACAATTTTTGCAAAATCCATAAGTGAGCGGGTTAAGCGGTCGACTTTGTAGACTACAACAATATCGACCTCGTCCTTTTCAATGTCTGACAAAAGTTTCTTGAACGCAGGTCGCTCCATAGTCCCGCCGGAAAATCCGCCGTCATTATATTCCTTATCCACCAAAACCCAGCCTTCGTGCATTTGTGATTTGATGTAGGCTTCACAAGCCTCACGTTGCGCGTCTAGCGAGTTAAAACCCTGCTCCAAGCCTTCTTCACTGGACTTTCTGGTGTATATGGCACATCTGATTTGTTTCTTATTCATTTACACACCCCGAAAAATTTTTTGCCGTTCCAGCGAGTGCCGGTGATTTTATTTGCGATTGCGGAGAGACTACCGTAGACTTCACTTTTATATTCAAAACCCTTATCAAGGGCGACTACTTCGTGCTTTATGTCCTTGAACTCCCGAATAAACCGCGTTCCTTGCGAGATTTCATTAGTTTTTACCTTACCTAAAACGCTTTCGGGCAAGTTTTGAGACTTTTCATATGTCAAAACAAGCTTGTCCAGCTTCCGCTGTACCTCCGGCGTGAATCCGCCGTATTTTTGATGCCATTTTTTCAATTTTTCTTCTGCGGTTTTTATTTTCATACACCATCTATCACTCTCTGGTGCAGATAAATCAAGCATTTGGACACAATTCTTTTCAATAAAAAGCCCCCTATGCGGGGGCAGAAAATTAATCTGACTGATTACGCTCGGCATCACGTTGCCTGTCTAACAGCTGCCGGCAGCGATGATCTCAGTGATGTGCCGCCAGTCCATAAAGACGTAATGCAGCGACCCATCGGTAGAATGCGCCATTAAATTCCTAAACGCAAGCCGAAGAAACTTTGCGAATTCCTGTGATGTCATCTCACCACTGGCTATCGCGAACTCTCCATGTTTGATTTTCCCCTTACCGCACAATCCGCTAAAGGTGATGCTTGGCGCTGGAAGCCTTTAGTAGAATTAATAACCTTTGATGAATTCTGCAGCATAGACCATGATAAAACAAGAGAATTTATTAATGAAGCAATAGCGAATTATACAGACAAGTTTCATAACGCAATATGTTAAATACCTGTACCATAAAGATGCAAGAACGCAAAACTAAAAATAACCAACATTCTTTTTTAAATTACTTGTTGAAGAATTTGGGAGAAGTAACAATTATCATAGATGATTTAGAAGTAATACAGAATTAAAGGAGGAACATTATGAACAAACAAATTAAAACAATTATGCTGATAGGCATGATGTTAGCAGCAGCAACAATCGCACACGCCAGACCGGAGTGCGAATCTTATGGACTCAATGGTTATTGTAACAAATGGAAGGACGGAGCAGACGCTATCGTAACTTCATATCGTATAATTGAAAACAAGCGACTGGAATACGAAAAGGAATCAGGTCAATTAAGCAGCAAAAAGAAATTAGGGCTGGACGTAGACGATAACAAAATTCGGATACTTATCAAAAAAGGGAATGATGATTTGATAAAAAAACAAGAATTAATAAAGACATTGACCACCACACCTCAATATGTTGGCGAGGAGTACAAAGAATTATGTGGAACAAGCGTTAATGCGGTGGGTACTTCTAAAAAATCAGGAAGTTACAGTGATGTACTGAAAAACGCTTCCGACACTATTGAACTCGGCAGGCAATTTAAAGGTTGATGAATAAATAACAAAAAGCCGAAGAAATTAAAACAAAATTATCTATAAAATCTGAGACTCCAATAACATTCAACATGGAATTTCATATCACTATTTATTTTATGATTGGTACAATTTGGGGGATTTTGTGCTATACTGAACTCAAGAGGGTATCCGGTATGAATGAGATAGCTTCAAGCGATTTTTACGGTAAAATTACAGCAAGGCAAAACTCGTGCAGGATATGGTACGAAACTACTTGAAGGCTTATCGGGAAAATTAACTACAGAATTTGGCAAAGGATTTTCATTTACTAATCTGAAGCAAATGCGTCAATTTTATTTGACTTATGGCAAACCTCAAATTCAACAGGCAGCATCTGTTGAATTTGAAAATTTACCGATTGGTCAGACACTGTCTGACCAATTCAAACTGAGTTGGTCACATTATTTGATTTTAATGAAAATTGATAATACTGATGAGCGAAAATTCTATGAAATTGAAACCATACAAAATAATTGGAGCATAAGAACTCTTGAACGGCAATATCATTCCAGTCTGTATGAGAGAATTGCGCTGAGTAAAGATAAAAAGAAGATTGAGGCATTAGCAAGCAAGGGTAATAACTTAGAAACTCCGAAAGATGTTATTAAAAGCCCATTGGTACTTGAATTTCTCGGTCTTGAAGAAAAAAGTAATTACAGCGAGACTGATTTAGAAAGTGCGATTATTGACAAATTAAAAGATTTTCTATTGGAACTCGGTAAAGGCTTCTTGTTTGAAGCGCGTCAAAAACGATTTTCGTTTGACAATAAACATTTCTTTGTTGATTTGGTCTTCTATAACCGGCTTTTGCAATGTTATGTTTTAATTGACTTAAAAACAGATGAACTGTCACATCAAGATTTGGGGCAAATGCAGATGTATGTCAATTATTTTGACCGGCATGTCAGAACTGAATTTGAAAAACCGACCATCGGAATTTTATTATGCAAGAAAAAATCCGACTTGTTGGTTGAATTGACTTTGCCGGAAGAAGCGAATATTTATGCTTCCGAATACAGTTTATATTTACCAGATAAACAACTACTGCAGCAAAAATTGCTTGAGTGGACTGAAGAGTTAGGACAGGGCTAATAAAAAGCGGGGACATTTTGCTATATCGTAGAATAATCTTCAAATATAGTTTTATCCTCGAATAATTCTTGCGGATTAAATCTGCATGTTGGTCTGCGAAGAATACCCTTGTTATGATATTTCCAACTTTTTGCAGACTTTAATGAATAAGCAGCTAATTCACTACAAATAAAGGCGTTCTTGTTGTCTAATAACATAGCAAACAAGCCGGGTATTATATTGAAAGTCCCTTCATTTATTCTTCTCACAACAGGTAAAGAACAAACACCGTGACTACCGAGCTGCTTAAATTCATATGGCATATCAATACAAGAAATTGCAGTTTGCGCTATTGTTTCGGCATCTTCTACGGTTAATTCTTTAGGCTTCTGAAAAATAATGACTTGATTTGGGTCATCAAAATATTTACTCAAATCGCTAGAAATAACTTTTTTATTATTTGCACTTGCTTCAACGCATTGACCTTCACCCACCACTACTAATGCGTGACTTATTTTTATACCAGTTTTATTCTTATACTTTGTAGCTAAAGCAATTGCTTTTGAAACTGGCGATGTTTTATCAAAAGTAAAGCCTATCCATCCTTTATCGTAATTTTTGCCATATTGAGGTATATCGCTTATAGTTTTGTGTTTTTTATTTTTAATAATTACTTTTTCCAATCCCACAGTTTTTATTCCTTACCTGATATTGACAACAAATTCTTCACTTTTGGCTACGCATACACCGCCTTGTGTTACATATGCCTGCGCCATGTGACTACCTTTGTATTGAGTATGTTCCCGACGCATATTATGTTCTGTTGACTCTTCAAATCCACCTCTTAGCTGTTTTGCACCAGCAGCTTCTGCTTCATATCCAGTATTTACTATTTGCCAATAAATTTTGTATTGTCCGAGCACGTCTGTTTTCGCATTAAATTGAATGGTGCCACCTTTTGGTAGTGCATCCCCATTGCTATAATAATTGCTCGTTTTACCTTGTTTTGTTTGAAAAGTAGCATTAATTTCCACCTCGTTTGTTTCTTTTACCGGCCAAAGGGGATTTTTTCGATGTGGGGCATTTTCTTTGCTGAAAATATTACGAATAGGATTATACATATATTTAGATTTTGATGTGGTTGGATAATTTGAATTAATATTATTAACAGAAGTTGTTTGTGGTCTGAGATACCTGCCATCAACAATGCGCATACTGTCTTCATTAAACGTAAGATTTTCTACGCTGCAAGATTCTTCATTCAACTCAAATACCACATTGCCTTTTTCGCCGGTTATATATATTTTCTTCTCGGTATAGTCAGTATATATCTCAACAGCACCTTCATGCGGTGGCCAATCTTCTTGCTTTTCCTCATTGCTTTTAGAGGATATTACTGTATAATAGGGCACGATTCCCGTGATATGTTCCTTGTAAGGTTTATCTTCTTTCGGTTCTTCGCTCGCACAGAAGAAAAATGTACGCGAGCCGTGATGACTTGCGTGAAGTATGTCTGAACCTATTTGGTTTGAATATGCAGGCATAATTTTCTCTTTCCATACTTCACAGTTTGAATCACCTGTAAATAAAACGGACTTACCATTCTCGGTAATTTTTATGACTAACGAGTCATAATGTATATAACCATTATCGTTGTTTGAGTTCAGGCAATGTATATCAAAACCATAATCCGTATTAACCTTATTTCCGGAGGCTTTCAGTTTCTTTGCACTTTTTTCATTGAAAAGCTTTATTGCATACTTGTATACTTCTTCATCATTATCGTTATCACGATAACCACTCTCATATATTTGTTTAATTTCAAAACCATCATCAACCAAATCCTTTAAGCCTTTAATATGGTCACTATGTGGGTGAGTTATTATCAAATAGTCAATAACTTTGTCCGTAAAAACTTTGCGGACATAGCTTAGAGCATCATTCTCATCAGTCGCGCAACAGTCAACCATCACCTTTTTTCCATCAACTTCTAACAAAGACATATCCCCATGTCCAACATTTAAAAAATGAACTTTCATTTTTCTGTTTCCTCCTTGTATTTTTGGTAACCAAATCGTATTGTTCTTTTAACGTAAGACTCACCAAATCGTCTGGTTCGTCTAACAAATATAAGCATTATTAGCACTGAAATACTTACAGCATACCAGTTTATAGGTATCTGTAACGTCAACTTAGTCGTCATAAATATCAGAACATAGAGAGCAGCAACAGTCATTAAACCTCGGCACATGCCGTAATTATGATTTAGAGGCTCTAAACCAGACGCCATAGTATTTGTTCTAAGATATTCGAGCATGCATTGAAAAAACAAATCTGAACTCATGCAGAGATTACTTTTCATATCAATGCCGAATTTTTGTTTGGCCATCTCTTTATAGTTTTTTCTTTCACTATCACTTTTTATTATTTTTGAATTGTCAGAAAGAAAGCAGTAAGAAGGCATCCCACCTAATAATTTATCAATTAATTTTTGTAACAGTTCCGAAAGCTCATGAATGATTAGACCTGATATATAGCTGAACACAAAAAACGCCGTGATATTTAAAACTGCATGGCTCTTGATAAATGACAAACTTAAATCAGGGCAATAAAAGTTTGTTAAGTACCAAAGAATCAGCATGAAAGTCAGACCCGGGATAAAGTAAGCAAACATTTCGTACGAGGTAAACTTTTCTAAAATTTTTTCCATCAATTCTCCTATGAGTTTATATATCAACCCCTAATTATGATACAATATTTAAAACGGAATATTGAACTTTGTTTAAGTGCAAATCTTATAAAGTGATTATAATACACTTAATGGCAAAAGTCAATACTTCGTTTTAGTTGAGAAAATATTGACCAGCACTATTTTGTGTGTTATTATAGTTATATAAAGAATTTGAGGTACCTAACATGTCTTTACATCATAAACAACAGAAATTGCTAGATTTACTATATGAAAATCAAGATAACCCATTAACATTGACACAGCTTGTGCATGAAATGGGTGAAACTTCCAACAATGCTGTTCTGCATCATTTAAAACAATTGGAAAAAAAAGGTTATTTAAAAAGAAATCCTAACAATTCTGCTGATTATCAAATAATTTTAGAACCAGGAAATCCAGTTGTTTACCTTCAAAAATATGGCAGCGCTAAGTGTGGTTCTAATGCGATTTTTGTTGATTCTGCTCCAATAGAAACAATACCAATTTCCCCGCGCTTAATTAATTGTAATCCTGATGAGGCTTTTATACTGGAAGCTTCTGGTGATTCCATGGCGCCTTTGATATACGATAAAGATTTAGTGATTTGTCAAAAATGTTCCAACTTTAAAAACGAAGATATAATTGCTTGTTCAATTAACGGTGAAGCCAAGATAAAAAAGTTTTTCAAAGTTAATAATGATTTAATTTTGTTAAAATCCTTGAATACCAAATATCTACCTATTGCCGTACAAACCGGTGATGATTTGTGGGTAGGTGCAAAGGTTATTCAAATAATAAAAAATTCTTTATGATTTACCCACCGCAAGTTTTGCAAGGTTTGCCACCGCGCTTGTAGGCATCTTGACGGTCGAGTTTTATGCAATTAACTGTACACTTTTTAGCATGCTGGCAGTAAGTTTTATGAACTTTCTGTGTAGCAGTATTGTACATGACAGGTTCAGCATTAACATTAAGTGCCATAGTCAAAAATAAGAATAAAACGATTAAAAACTTTTTCATGAAATTATTATACAATAAATTTATTCGTAAAGTATCTTCCTGTTAATAATCCTCTGTTATCTCAAATTATGGCCCTGTTAATTCAATAAACAGACCTGTTATTTGAAACGGGTACCCTGCTCAAAAGGCGCAGTTTTATTGGAGTTTTGGCATTGACAAGAGGAAATCAGCGGGTAAAATTAAAAATGTCAGGATAACAGGTTCAGGATTCAAAAGAGCATTTTGCGCTCGGGACTATGATATCCGTTTCTAAAAATTAATAATTAGGAGCACTAATGGCAAATATACTTAAAAAAATTTCTGAGAGAATTTCTTCAAAATTAAAAGAAATATAAAAAAGAGCTAAAAAAGCTGTAGAACTTGACATTAGTGAAGCTCAAACTGTGTCCGGAGTAGTAAAACCATTTTTAACGGAAATACTTGGCTATGATGAATTTGAGGATTTAACCGATGAATTTGCCGTTAGAGGAACATACTGTGATATTTGTATAAAAGCAAATGGCAAACCATACATAATGATTGAAGCAAAAGCGGCAAATGTTACGCTTAAAGATATGCATGCAAAACAAGCAAAAGATTACGGAATAGCGGAGTTCAATGGATTATTATTATTGGTAACTTACTTTTTAAGAATGAAAATATAAGTTTCATAAGAAAAGAGTTGAAAAAATTATTCCCGGAAGTGCCGGTTGCACCTGAACTAATCGTTCAAATATTAAAAAATGAAATAATCAGGCGTGAAATTCAAGAAGCTCCGGAAGCCATTGAAGCTAAAAAACAAATAGAGAAATCTGAAAAGAAAGCATTAAGAGCTAAAGAAAAAGCAACGGCTAATAAAAATTAAGAGAATTTTGCTCTCTGACTACGATATCCGATTCTTAGTCCTCGCTTAGAGAATAAGTGCAAATTTGAATACAGTCAAGAAGAGTTTCTTTTTTGTTGTAAAATATTACTACCAGCCATAGATGAATAAAGGACTATAAAACGAATTATGAAAAGGCCGAAAATTAGGAACATTGCGATTATTGCGCATGTAGATCATGGAAAAACCACATTGGTAGATTGCATTTTAGCCCAAACAGGAGTATTCAAAGAGCATCAGGAAATTCAAACCTGCATTTTAGACAGTAATGAAATCGAGCGTGAGCGCGGAATTACAATTTTAGCAAAAAATATTTCAGTAAATTATAAAAACACCAAAATCAATGTAGTAGACACTCCGGGACACGCGGATTTCGGCGGCGAGGTTGAACGCGTTTTAGGTATGGTTGATGGTGCACTGTTGATTGTTGATGCTCAGGAAGGCCCGATGCCGCAAACACGTTTTGTGCTTTCAAAAGCGCTTGAATTGGGGATTAAAATTATTGTTGTTATAAACAAAATTGATAAACAAGGCGCAAACCCGCACGGCGCTTTGGATAAAGTCTTTGACTTGTTTACGGAGTTGACGGACAGAGATGATTTAATTGATTTTCCCGTGATTTATGCAAGTTCCTTAAATGGTTTTGCAAAAAATGAAATGGAAGATGAAAGCGAGAATATTATCCCTCTTTTGGATTGTATTTTGGAGAACATTAAACCGCCAAATGCTGATGAAAATGCTACTTTACAATTGCAGGTTACAACACTGGATTATAATGAGTATGTGGGCAGAATCGGAATCGGAAGAATTCTGAACGGCAAAATCACCGCAGGCGAACAGGTGACTTTGTTAAAGGCTGACGGTACAAGCGTTCGCGGCAAAGTCGCAAAACTTTACGGCTTTAAAGATTTGGGCAGGGTGGAAATCGAAAGCTCACAAGCAGGAGATATTGTCGGTATTGCAGGATTTTCGGATATTCAAATCGGTGAAACAATTTCATCACTTATAAATCCGGTTGCGCTCCCTTTAATCAACATTGACGAACCTACTTTGCAGATGAATTTTTCGGTTAATAATTCGCCGTTTGCAGGGCTGGAAGGTAAATTTGTCACAAGCAGGCAGCTTCGCAAGCGGCTTTATCTGGAGCTTGAAAAAAATGTAAGCCTGAGAGTCGAAGATACCGAAAGCACAGATGTATTCAGGGTTTCAGGACGCGGGGAATTACATCTCGGGATTTTAATTGAACAAATGAGGCGCGAAGGCTATGAATTTGCGGTTTCAAAACCTGAAGTAATTTTAAAACACACTGAACTTGGAATTCTTGAGCCGTTTGAAAATTTGACGGTGGATGTTCCGGCGGCTTTTGTCGGAGCCGCAATTGAAAGGCTTTCGGCCAGAAAAGCGCAAATGCAGGATATGCAGGCGGGTGAAAAGCGGACTAATATTGATTTTATTATTCCCGCACGGGGTTTAATCGGCTTTAGAAGTGAGTTTGTGCGAATGACCAAGGGTGAAGGTATTATTTATCATACATTCCATGATTATCTTCCGCATGTCGGGGATATGCCAAGTCACAGAAGCGGTTCTTTAATTGCGGTTGAAGACGGGGAAGCTATTCCCTATGCGCTGGCTCAATTTGAAGACAGAGGTGTATTTTTTGTAACGCCTAAAACCAAAGTCTATCGCGGAATGATAGTCGGCGAATGCAACCGCCCGCAAGATATTTCGCTAAATATTTGCAAAACCAAGAAACTGACAAATATGAGAAGCGCAGGCGCAGATGTAATGGTAACTCTTCAAGCGCCCAGAATTATGAGCCTTGAAGATTGTCTTGAATATATTTCGAGCGACGAATTGGTCGAGGTTACACCTGAGAATGTAAGAATCAGGAAAGCTAATCTGCAAAAAATTCGTTCATAAGTTTATAAGCATAATGGGAGCAATAAAATGATAACAACAAATAAATTAGCTGTAAGATTTGGCGCAGAGCCTCTGTTTGAAAACGTTTCCGTAAAATTTTCAAAGGGAAATTGTTACGGGTTAATCGGGGCGAACGGCTCTGGGAAATCCACACTGTTAAAGGTTTTATCAGGCGAGCTTGAAGCAGCGTCAGGCGAAGTTCATATTTTAAAAAATCAAAGGATTGCAACATTAAAGCAAAACCATTTTGAATTTGATGAATTCAGGGTGATTGACGTTGTGATTATGGGGCATAAAGAACTTTATTCAATTATGCGCGAAAAAGACGAGCTTTACAATAAGCCCGATTTTAACGATAAAGACGGCATAAGAGTTGGCGATTTAGAGGCTAGATTTGCCGAACTCGACGGCTGGCAGGCAGAGTCAATGGCTGCAACCCTGCTTTCAGATTTGGGAATTGAAAATTCCGGACAGACATTACTCATGAGAGAACTTGACGGAAGCGAAAAGGTGCGTGTTCTTTTGGCGCAAGCGCTTTTTGCCAACCCTGACATTTTGCTTTTGGATGAACCGACAAACCATTTAGATATCAACACAATTGCCTGGCTTGAGGAATTTTTGATTAATTTTCAAAACACACTGATTGTTGTTTCGCACGACAGAAATTTTTTGGATAACATTTGCACGCACATCGCAGATATTGATTTTAGAAACATTCAAATTTACCCCGGAAATTATTCTTTCTGGTCGCAGGCAAGCCAATTGGTGATAAAACAAAGGGAAGAAAAAAATAAAAAAACCGAAGAAAAGATGGAAGAATTAAGGGCTTTTGTGGCACGATTCAGCGCTAACGCCTCAAAGGCGAAACAAGCTACATCCAGAAAAAACATTTTGGATAAATTAACGCTTGAAGAAATTAAGCCCTCCACAAGGCAATATCCGCGCATACGCTTTAATTATGTGAAAATCCCCGGTAAAGATGTTTTGCACATCAAGGAATTAAATAAATCTGTTGACGGTAATCTATTAATCAAAAATTTTACGCTTGACATTATGCAAGGTGAAAAAATCGCGTTTATTTCGCGTGATCCGCTTGTTTTAACAACACTTTTTCAAATGTTGGAAGGCGAAATTCAACCCGACAGCGGCGAAATTGCATGGGGCCCGACCGCCACACATTCTTATCTGCCAAAAGATAACACCGAATATTTTAAAGAAAATATTAATTTGCTTGATTGGCTGGCGCAATATTCGCCCGACAACCACATAAATTTTTTGCGCGGATATTTGGGCAGAATGCTTTTCTCAGGCGATGATGTTGAAAAAAGTGCGACTGTGCTTTCAGGCGGCGAAAAAGTTCGCTGCATGCTTTCAAAAATGATGGTCACTCAGGATAACGTTCTGATTTTGGATGAACCTACAAACCACCTTGATTTGGAAGCCATAACCGCCTTAAATAATGCGCTGATTGACTTTCCCGGTACCGTACTTTTTACTTCACAAGATTATCAATTTATTCAAACAGTTGCCGACCGCATTGTTGAAATCACGCCAAACGGCCGGATTGATTCAACCGATAAATATGAAGATTACATTAAAAACCCATTAATCAAAAAGCGCCGTGAAAAGCTTTACCCGTAACATTGCCGCTTTTATTTAACATTTTCCATGTTTGTGTTATTATTACCTTAGATAACTTACCCCCAAATATTATCTCCATAATGTAACTTAAACTCTTTTTGCATTTTGGCCGTTAAAAGAGTATGAAAAGGAAACATTATGATGAAACAAACGAGTGAAACGGAGTTTTCGATTTCTGAGCGAGTGAATCACAAGGGCGCAGCCCTTATGACTACCCCGACATTTGAGCAGCTAAATTTACATGGATTTATTCAGAACGCAATTTCTGATTTAAACTTTGAGAGTCCCTCGCAAATCCAATTTGAGTCCATCCCAAAAATTATGGCAGGAGAGGATATTATTGCAATGGCCCCTACCGGAAGCGGCAAAACCGTGGCATTTTCTATACCTGCTTTACAAAAAATTGAAACAGAAAACCGAAATGTTCAGGTTTTAATTCTTTGTCCTACCAGAGAACTTGTTATTCAGGCTCATAAAGAGGTTGATAAGCTGACAAAGTATAATGAAGAAATAATCACAGTATCAATATATGGCGGCCAGCAGATTGAAAAGCAATTTAATGCGCTTCAACGTAACCCACAGGTTTTAATTGCCACACCCGGCAGACTTATGGATCACCTGAACCGCGGCACAATCAATCTGGACAGCATAAAAATCGCAATCCTTGATGAAGCTGATGAGATGCTTGATATGGGATTTAGAGAAGATTTACACACAATTCTTGAACAAACAAATAATGAAAGACAAACTGTTTTATTCTCTGCAACAATGGAAAAAAATATTATGGAAATTGCTAAAAAATTCCAGAAAACACCTTTTATAATTGATGTTCTTGATAATTTGAAAAGCATTCCCAATATTGAACAATTCTATTTGGAATTAAACGAAAAAGACAAGCCCGAATTAATCACAAGATTGGTCGATATGCACATGATGAACCAGGCGCTCGTTTTTTGTAATACAAAAAGTAATGTTGACAGAGTATTAGAAAATCTAAAAGGGCGGGGATTCCGCGTTGACGCTATTCATGGAGACATGAACCAATCTCAGCGGGAAAAAGTTATGATGGGTTTTCAAAAAGGCATTGTTAAGATTCTTGTTGCGACCGATGTTGCAGGACGCGGTATTGACGTAAAAAATCTGGATGCGGTTTTTAATTATGATTTGCCCAGAGATGATGAAGATTATATTCACAGAATCGGAAGAACCGGACGTGCCGGCAATTCGGGATTAGCTTTCTCTTTCATTTCAAGAGGACAAATTAACGCGCTTAAACGTATTGAGCGTGCAAACGGATTTAAAATAACAAAAAAGGAATGTCCCTCAATCGAAGAACTTGATAATATAAGATTCGCTAAACACAGTAATGAGATTAGAGAAATCGCTCTAAACGCTGATTTAGGTGAATATAAATCAAGGATTCAATCTTTAATGGATGAAAATATCTCTGAGCTTGATATTGCAGCGGCACTCTATAAAATGCTCACCAAAAAAGAGCAAATGAAAATAAACAGGAAGTTTGTCATTGAACAGCCCGGTTTAGAGCATTCTGAAAGTCGTCAGAAAAAATCTTCTTCTAATCACAAAAGAAGAAAATCATCTTCGGATTCCAAAAAATCTATAAAAAGCCCTTTTGCGAAGTTTATTGATATTCAAAAGCCAAATAAAAAATCACGCAGAAGAACAAAATCTGTCAGATAGAGAATTTTGTTCTACGGACTACATCCCCTGGTTTTCACCCTAAAATCCGGTCATAGTACAGATTTTAGCCCAATTTATCCCGCCATGTGCAGGATTTTCAAGGGGTTGGAGAATTTAGAGAATTTCTCTTTTGAGTTTTCTGGATAGATTATTATAAAAATTATCAGTAAACATATCGTGCGGGATGTCATTAGGATACTGAGGTTTAACAAAATATATTTCCTCAAAAAATATTATAATTATAAATTATTTTAAACTAATACCGATGGCAGTAATTGACAGCCGCAATTTTCATGAACGGGAATTTCAGGCGCGTCTTCTTCTCTTTTGTAGGTCGTACTCTCTAAATCCAAACAAATTTTACAATGCGGCTTCTTTGTATCATCTAAAACCCGGATATATGCGTCGAATTATCCTCGTAATCATAGCTTTGGCTATTTGCCAACTCAGCATTTGTTGGAATTCCAATAGAATTCATTTGCATCATAATTTTTTGCAAAGATACAATTACAAAATGGGCGCTTGAAATGAATGATTACATTAAAGAAATCAAAACATTTTGAGACTGTTTACATGGGCATGTTGATAAGACAGAAAGCAAATGCACCGTCTTCTCAAGAATCAGCTCTGCCGGAAGCTCTCCAGCCGTATGTTGAAACTAATTAAGTAATGTAACAATTTAAATAGTTTATAGTAAATTTTCATGGCATGAAATACTTTATATATATAAACATGCTTTGAGGGTAAAAGAGATGACTATTTATACAGTTGTTAAAGGAGATACGCTTTCCAAAATAGCGGCAAGATATAACCTTGGTTCTAATGCAATTGAACGTATTGCAAAAGCCAACGACATTAAGAATGTTAATTTAATATTTGTAGGACAAAAAATAGACTTGGGCTCTCTTATTAATGACAACACCGGGCTGACAGGCAATATCGATTCATTTGAACAAAAGAAATCCTCTGTGGCAAAATCTGTTATAGAGCAAAACACACTAACAGAACCGCCGGTTAACGTACCAAACTTATCAGCTTCAAGTAATAAAAAAGTTGTAATGCTTGATATAGGTCATGGCGGAAAAGACTCCGGTGCATGTTACGGCGGTGTAAGAGAAACTGACATAAACAATGCAGTGGCCCGGAGAGTTTCAAAACAGTTAAAAGCTGCCGGTTATGATGTCGTTATTATAGGCGGTGATTCTTCGACAATTGCTGACAGAAGACAAAAAAAAGATGATGTCAATCCTGATTTATACCTTGCTATACACTGCAATGCCTCAAGCGTCAATAGCGGTGTAAGCGGTGTAGAAACATATTTTTGTAGTAACAAAAACAATAAAAAATGGTTTGATTCGATAAAAAACCGACAAGACTCAACAACTCAGCTGTACAACAGGCTTATAAATGATGAAGCCAGACTTGTAAAAGCCGAGTATTCGGAAGATAAGAGAATTCAAGATGGTCTGAGCAAGAATAACAGAATTTTTGCAAACCTTATACAAGAAAGCGTTACAAATACGTCAGGGGCTAAAAGCCGGGGCGTTCAGGAAAATAATTTCGGCGTTATAATGGAAAATAGTCTGATTTCCGGTAAAGCTGTTGAATCAGCGCTTATAGAACTGGGATATATTTCAAACCCCAAAGAACGTAAAAAATTGCAGACTCGGGAGTATCAAAACCAATTGGCAGCAGGAATTGTGAGCGGAATAGATAAATATTTCCAAACGAATTTACTAAGTCATAACACCACAGACACACGCGGCCCGCAAAATCATGTCTTCTTTGCTTCCAGCTAGGTCGTGTAGACATTAAAATTCAATTTTCGTTACCCTGATATCAGTGATTAAGTGAATAGGTGACTAAGTGATTAGGTGAATAGGAACGAAGAAACAGCCTCTCACACCATAACCGCCACGTCATCCTTGTATAGGTTAAGTAAATCGGTGACAAAAATTGTTACAATTTCCGGAAGCTCTGCTTATAATCCAAGACAAGTTCAGCATGACAGAGAGTTTATGGTATGTTTTTAAAATCCTATTTACTAATATCATGTAACTAGGTAGTGTTGACACTAAATATAAAAACGTCATTCCGGGCTTGTCTTGGATTATTCGGGTTGTTGGGAAAGCGTGGTTTCCCAACAACTTACGGGCTGCGCCCTACCGAAAATCCGCTGACCCGGAATCTATCCATTTCAATTAAACTGATAGACCCTGAATCAAGTTCAGGGTGACGGGAATTGGGTTTTAGTGTCAACACGACCTAATTACTTGACATGTACAGCAATGACAATCCTTGGCTGTTCCCTCTTTCCTATTTACTATTTACTAACTACTATGCTAAAATAATAATTATGGAAACGGAAATAAAACAACGGATAAATACATTAAAATTGCGTTTTAACAAAATTAAGGAGTGTCTTTGACCCTGCTGTGAATACCCTGCCTGCTCTGGAAGCCCAAATGCAGTCTTCCGAAATATGGTCTGATAAAGCAAAAGTTTCTAAATTAGGGCAGCAGATTAAAGAGATTAAGGAAAACATTGAAGCCGGAGAGCGCTGGCTTGGAATTCTTGACGATGCGGAGACGGCGCTTGAGCTTCAGGACGATGATTTAATCGCAGAAAGCATGGCGGATTTGGAAGTTTTATGCAGAGAATTTGATAAATTTGAGATTAAGCAGATGCTCGGCGGTGAATACGATGAAGCGGACGCAATTTTGACAGTGAATGCCGGCGCCGGCGGAACCGACGCTCAGGATTGGGCAGCCATGCTTTTGAGAATGTACACACGCTGGGCTGAAAGCAGAAACTGGAAAGTTGACCTGCTCGACAAACTTGACGGTGAAGAAGCCGGAATTAAATCGGCAACCCTGAAAATTACCGGTAAGTATGCTTTTGGTTATGCTAAGGCAGAGAGAGGCGTTCACAGGCTTGTACGGATTTCTCCTTTCAATGCTAACGGAAAACGGCAGACAAGTTTTGCATCACTGGAGGTTTCGCCGATTATTGAGGATTTTGCAAGAACGATTAACATTCCGGCGGATGAACTGGAAATAGACACCATGCGCTCCGGCGGCGCGGGCGGACAAAATGTTAACAAGGTTGAGACTGCCGTGCGGATTGTGCATAAGCCGACAGGGATTGTCGTTAAATGCCAGCAGGAGCGTTCGCAGCTGCAAAACAAAGAAAATGCAATGCAAATTCTGGCTTCAAAACTTATTGCAATCAGACAGGCCGAGCATGAAAAAAAACTTGCTGCTTTAAAAGGTGAAAACGTAGATATAAACTTTGGTTCTCAAATCCGCTCTTATGTTTTTCATCCGTACAAAATGGTGAAAGACCACCGTACAAACTGTGAAACCGGAAATGTTGACGCAGTAATGAACGGGGATTTGGATATGTTTATAGAGGCTTATTTGCGGGGAGAGTAGTTCCTGCCTGACTGACGCGGTGGTTATGGAGTTTTTTTCCGTGCAAGTCTGTTCCGCCGGTTTTGATGAGGTTGTATTTGTCTGCGATTTTTTCAACAGAGCCGGCATAGTGGAACTTGATAATTCCCCTGTGGCGCCGGTACGGATAATAAACCTCAATCCCGTCAAGCCCGTAAGAAACAAGCTTTTTGACAAGCCTGTCCAAACTCAGCGTCCAGCAGCATGCAGGATGCGCAAGAACGGCAATCCCTCCGGCTGTATGAATTGCATTGATTAACTTCTTTATGTCGCGTTTTGCAAAAATACGAACCCAATCGGCTTCGGTTTCACGTTTGGTCTTTGCAAAAAAAGGTTTTAATTCTTCACTATTAACATCTATCCCGTAAGCAAGAAGATGTAAGAACACACAGCCGCACCAAACGTCAAATTCCGCTGCCGGAATTACTATTGAAGACCGGCATGACCTGTAACCCTCAACAGTGTTGTGGTCGCAAAATGCTATGTATTTATATCCCATAGCTTCCGCTTGCGCGGCCAGCTCCCGAATATCGCCTGTGCCGTCCGAGAATGTCGTATGAATATGCAGGTCGACAAGCCCGTTTTCATAATCTTCTTTGGTAAATGAAGATATTAATTCTTTAAATTCACTATCCATTATTTTTCATTTTCTGTTCACTCTTTCTTCAATCCCCGCCCTGCTTTTCTTGCCTGCTCTCTCCCTGCGGGAGAGAGCACAAACACTTAGCGAAACCGCAGGGTGAGCTTAGTGTTTGGAGTGAGGGGGCAATGCATGACATTGTATTCTGTTTTGCGCCCCCTCACCTGAATTTCTAAATTCACACTGCGTGTTCATTAAGAAATTCTTCCTCTCCCGCAGGGAGAGGCGATATCAACTTTGGATTGCTGCGTTAATAAAAAATTAACAAGCCCGCTCTGTTCCCTGTTCCCTATTTACTATTTCCTATTTACTTGTAATAATAATTATATGATAAAAATAAGTGTATGGAAAATCTTTTTTGAGGGTTTAAAGATATACTGCCGGAATATCCATAAATTTCTCGGTTATATGGCGTTTCCTGTACTCGGGCAGCTGCTGGGGCTTGTTCTTGTTTTCGGGCTGACGTTTTTATATACCGTGAATTTACCGGGTTTAATTTCCGGGTATAAGATTTTTAACAGCCTTGCAACAATAGTTTTATGCGTAGTTTTCATTGTTTTACCGGGCATGCTCGTCTGGGCAAAAGCTTTTTTGGATTATCTGGTTACGTACGGGGCTTTGAATTCAATGACTCAGGGCGCGCTGACTACCGGAAAAGTATATGACTTTAAAGCGCATAATCAGACGGTTACAAGGAAGATTTTTTCATTTATCGGGCTGTGGTTTTTGTTTGGCATTTTTACGTTTCTTTCGGCAATCCCGTTCTTCTGGGTACCCGGGTTAATTCTTTTTGTATATTTTGTTTTAATTTTTCAGGTTTTCATCTTTGAGGAAAAAGTTTCGCCGATAGGATGTTTTATAAAAAGTTTTCAGCTTATCAAGGGGCGTTTTGCAAAAACTTTCGGACTTATGTTAATTCTGTTTATTTTCACTTACTGGCTTTTGCCGGCCGGAGTTTCAGTGCTGTTTGAAGCCTTTTCTCTGATGGGAATACTTACCGCCGGGTTTACCTCTTGGGTGGATGTTCTGCCGATTGACGCATTGTATCTGCTGTTCCAGAGAATTAACATAATTATTTCTCCGGTAGATATTGCCGGGTTTATGTCGAATAACGTAATTGCATTTATTGTAATAGGTTTGACACTGCCTCTGCGCAGTATTTGCTGGTCGCTGTGGTACAAAAATCTTGCCGAACCGGTGCAGGAAAATAAAAAACGGAAAAATAACGATGTTTCTGTGCAAGAATTGTAATTCTGTTGATAAATTTGAGCTTATGTTCTCGCCGGAATACAGAGGCAGCAAGAATTTCTCGCAGAAATATAACAAAAAAAATGAAATAGAAATAACAGTTGACGGCTATACGTTTGTGCCGGATTTACGGTTTATGAACGAGCATGCCGTATGCCGTTACTGCGGACAGATTTACTTATGGGAATATGAGAGGAAACAGGTATGAGAAAAGAAAAAAGAGCGGATAACGAATTAAGGCCGATTAAATTTACAAAAGATTTTACAAAGCATGCATTGGGTTCATTTTTGGTGGAATTCGGCGATACAAAAATTATCACAACGGCGTCTGTGGACATGTCCAGACCAAAATGGCGTGAAAAAGATGACTTGCGCGGCTGGGTTACGGCTGAATATTCTCTTTTGCCTTCCGCTACAAACACCCGCTGCCATCGGGAGCGCACAAGGATTTCGGGAAGAACGCAGGAAATTCAGCGTTTAATCGGCAGAAGCCTCAGGGCTTGCGTGGACTTTAATAAAATGCCCGAGATTACGATTACTATTGACGCGGACGTAATTCAGGCTGACGGCGGAACAAGAACGGCAAGCATCTGCGGTGGATTTCTTGCCCTTCGCGAAGCAGTGAATAAACTTCTCGCCGAAGGAGTTTTGTCAGAAGACCCCGTAATTGAGCCTGTTGCCGCGATTTCCGTCGGAATATCAGACGGCAGAGTCTGCCTTGACCTTGATTATGAAGAAGATTCCAATGCGCAGGCGGACGCAAATGTTGTTTTAACCCGCAGCGGCAAAATTATTGAGTTTCAGGCAACAGCTGAAGGCGAACCTTTTACGCATACACAGATGATTGAGATTTTTGAAGCTGCGAAAAAAGGCGCTGCGGAGATTATTGAAAAATATAAAAAAGTATGTTAAATTTAATTATAAAAAGAAGGGAGATATTATGCAAAAAATTATTTTATCGGCATTGTTATTTTCAATAGCTATGGCGGCTTATGCAGCGCCTGCGACTTATACGGAAGCTGCTACCCAAAAGTATACACAGAAGCTGGTTGATAAAGAAAAACAATTGCAGCGGCAGCAAAAAACCCGCGAAGACGCAGCGGCAAAAGCGAGAAAAGACCGTGAAGATGCGGCGCGGGCACATAAGAAAAAAATCGAAACAAAAAAACAGCAGTGGAAAGATTTAATTTCTCCGTAGGTTAGGGAGCAGGATGGGAAAATTACCCTCCGCTTGGGGGCAGTGTTCATTTTACACTGTTTCGTTATTGCTGTACATATTTCCGCAAAAAAAAACTCTATCGAAAGATAGAGTTCGGAATTTTTTAGTAATTCCTCGTGTGTAGAAGGTTAGTGTGTAGTAGGTAGTGTATGTTTCTCGTGTTTATTTAATCTTGTTATTTGTTATCGCTTACATATTAATAAAGTATTTTTAGAATATATAATTGCTATATATGTTCTATTTATTTACAAAAATTAACATGCTACGGTAAAGTTGAGCCTTGTACGTTAACTTGATTTTTTTTCTTTAAGTATTATAATTTTTTTACGGAATATACGGCTTTTACGGTCAACTGCAAATGTGTGCAGGGCTATGATTGTCCGCGAAAGAAAGAAAAGGAAAAATATGCCAATCAATTTGAAAAACAAAAAAGAAATCGTTAAGAAATACGGTTCAAACGAAAAAGACACCGGTTCTACGGCTGTTCAGGTAGCTATGCTCAGCAAAAAAATATCCGAACTTACCGAACATCTTAAAATTAACAAGAAAGATTTTTCTACAAAAAGAGGACTTCTGATGATGGTCGGGAAACGTAAAAGATTACTTTCTTACCTGAAAAATCAAAACCTTGAAGAATACAGGGATTTAATTAAAAAACTAAAAATAAGAGGATAAAAAAAACGGCTTTTAAAAGCCGTTTTTTTTGTAATTATCCCGTCCGCTACTGTAAAAATTTTGCCGCACAGGAGTATCCCGTTGAGCTTTCGCTGCAATTAGCGAAGTTTGAGCCGGCTCCGGCAGGAACAAGTCCTTTATCGGTAATTACAAAAAAGAATGTGTCTTTACCTACCATATTTGGACTTTGCATTCCGTTGACATCTACAGCTAATACTAAACAACGGGATATAGCAGCGAGTGTTCCTGCATTGAAATTATTCTGACAATCCGCTGTACTCCAAGTATCAATTGTTACATTCATGCCGTCATTTGTAACAAACAAGTATACACTTGAGCCAAATTTGTTGTTTCCCCATGAATTATTTGAACCATTCATTAATTTTGTATGATACGCCCAGCAGCCGGCAGCTCCCTCATCACATTCTTTTATCGTATTTACGTAGGGTTTAAAGTAAGTCGTAAACAAAGGACCATAAAAAGCAGAGACGTCTGAATAGCCTTCAAACCAATCTTCCACAGAGCCGTTATCTATGAAAGACCTTTGTACAGCCTGAGAAAACACTGAAACCGCTTTTTTCAACCGGGTCAATATTACCTTTTCGCGATAATTTGAAATCAGCGTCGGCATAGTCAGCGCCGCAACCACGCCTATAATGCTCAGTGTAATTAGCGTTTCGGCAAGCGTAAAGGCTTTACTGCCGCAGCCTGCCTGTGTCAAAATAAAACCTCTTTTTTTCATACTTGTATTACCTCTTTAACATATGGTCGTAATAACAACTGTATGTCTATCATAACGTATTGTCGTTATAATGTCAAGATGTTAATATAACGGCATTATGACCAGAATATCAACATTAGCGCAAAAGTTTGCAATAAGAATACGATTTGAGAGAATAAAAAAGAAATTGTCTCAGGAAAAACTTGCAGAACTTGCCGGAATAGGCAGGTCTACACTTACTCAAATAGAAGGGCAAACTTCTTCGCCTACTCTTGATGTGGTTGAAAAATTAGCCAAAGCGCTTGAATACGAACCTTATGAGCTGCTTATTTTTAACAACCTGCAAATTTAATGACTCAAACAGGGCGCCCAGGCAGTGTCGACATTAAATATAAAAACATCGTGCTGAGCGTCACGTCATCCTGAACGACCAGATTGACCTCTGGTGTTTCAGGATCTGTCCACCGATAAAAATATACGATTTCTGTAAAGTTTTCTTACCCGTGCAGATAGATGCTGAAATAAGATTGAGAAGATAGTGCGATTTACCAAGTGCCAGATCCTGAAACAGCGGATTTCGGCGGGGCTGAAAGCCCCATGTGAGGCCGGACGTTACTCCGGCCGAACGCCGATAATCCAAGACAAGTTCAGGATGACAGGATGGTTGTTCGGCAACTGATAGTCTTTTTGATTTTATTGATAACGTCATTGCGAGGAGCTTGCACGGCAAGCGACGAAGCAAT
>JAISCP010000003.1 GCA_031265495.1 Heliobacteriaceae bacterium
GAGGACGAATGTAATGAGGACGAAGCAATCCAGTAAATTCAACGGTTTTGACTGGATTGCTGCATCGCTTGCCGTGCAAGCTCCTCGCAATGACGTTATCAATAAAAGCAAAAAATCAGTATATGAACCATCCTGTCATCCTTTAATTCCCTAATCACTTAGTCACCTATTCACTTAATCACTGATATCAGGGTAACGGAAATTGAATTTGAATGTCGACACTGCCTAAATCATTTAGGGTAACCCATTGACTGCAAGTCCGGCAGTTTATCATGCAAAAGTACATACGCCGTCGGGCTTTTGCCGTCGTCAGGACTGCATTCGTTACCGCTTCTGTATGCACACATTCCATGATGGTCGGACGAACTATCCTGAACAAAATACGGGTTTACACCTTTAGAGGATGAACCGTTAGAACCTATACCAACAGGAAAGATATCTTTGCCCACCCGATTTGGGGCTTTAACGCCGTTTATATCAATAAAAATAGTACCGCTCTTGTTGAAGTCGTCTGGAAGATGAACAGACATTGTAACACCGTCATTAAGTAAATAACGACATATATAATTACCCGCAGTAAGCTTATCTGCACCGGCCCAAGAGTTTTGATTAGCCGCTCCGTCTAATCCATAGGAAACTGCCGGCAGCCATGTAACATCTGTTAAAGCTTCAGTCTGGTACCTTCTGTCAACTATGTTTAATTTTGACTCAATTCCGGCAAAAGCATTTTTGCAGTCAAATGTGGTATAACTGCCCAAACAATCCGCTACATCAGTATCACAGCCTTCTTCCATCTGCCACAGGCGTACTGCGTTCGCTATTACCGAATACGCCTTTTTAACCTTAACTACGGCCGCTTTGTCATTCCGGCTTTGGATTAAAGCAGGCATGGTGAGCGAGGCCACAACTCCGATAATTCCTAATGTAATAAGTACTTCGGCTAAAGTAAAAGCACATTGAGCTGCATGTAAAGTTTCTAATATAAAAGTTCTCTTATTCATCTAATTCCTCTTTTAAGTTATTTAAATAATATTCACTTTATATTGTGTTATTAAATCATATATAGTGAGAAATGTCAATATAAGTTTAAAAAAGACTAAAATTTAAGATATGATTAAAATTAAATTAAGAGAATTAATGTGGGACAAAGATGTCTCTGCCGTTGATATACAAAGAGCAACAGGAATTCACGCAAATACTGTCTCGGGAATAATTCGCGGTAAACGCAAAAATATTGAACTGGACACCATTGACAAGCTGTGTAAGTTTTTTGACTGCACACTTACAGATCTGCTGGAATTCAGAAATGGTTAAGCTCTTGAGCTGCCTGTCAGCATTTTTGCAACTTTAACGTAAATGGCAAAAAAATTTTTTACGGGTTTTAAACCATACATGAAAATATCAAATTATATAAATTACAAACCGCCTTTTGGCAGAGTTTTTATATGTGGTGAAAAAGATGAGCTTTTCCCTGAGCCATACCAAAAAACAGGGATAGAAATATTAGAGCAAGAGCAGCAGAACAATCATGCAGCAGATATTACCGTTACCGAAAGCAGAGTGTGTGTCAGGGATAATGTGTCCGGAACTTCTTATTACCCGAGCGGAGTATACGAAAACATTGGCAAAGGTGTGATTAATTGGTGGCTCTCATACAATAGCGCCGGAGTGTATACCGTCAAACATAAAAAAAGCATAAAAGACGAAGATATTGAAGCTTGCGTTGATAAATTGGGCGGTTATGATTTAGCTGCCGCACAGGATATTGCCAATTCTATAGAGTTAAACGCAAAAGCTGAAGCCGAAGCAGCAGCGGAAGCAAAAAAAATAGCAAAAGAAAAAAAAGCAGCGGAAGCCAAAGCGAAGGCAGCAAGAGAGAAAGAACGGGAAAGAGCTGAAACCAAGAAGACAGACGAACGAAGAAGAGCAGAAATATTAGCAAAAGCCAAAGAAACAAGAGATAGAAACAGAAGACTACGCCTGAAAAAGGAATTAGAAAAAAAGTTGCAGCAATGGGGTAATACTTAAGCGATGAGCTTTGCGGATTAGGGTCGGGGGAGCTGATTTTCAAGCCCGAAGGGCGTAGAAAATGCGACGCGCGAAACCTGCGACAATAAAAATCGGAACGACAGGATTTGCACTAAGCCGTAAGCGAAGAATGAGCTTTACGGATTAGGGTCGGGGGAGCTGATTTTCAAGCCCGAAGGGCGTAGAAAATGCGACGCGCGAAACCTGCGACAATAAAAATCGGAACGACAGGATTTGAACCTGCGACCCCCATCCCCCCAGAATGGTGCGCTACCAAGCTGCGCTACGTCCCGATGTTGAGCTATTAAATTTTTTCAAGTTTATATCCTAAAGCCTTGTTCGGGACTAGCGCAGCTAGCCCCATCCGCTTCTGACGTGACTTTTAGTCACCTCCTCGCGGAGTCCTTGCTACGTCCCGATGTTGAGCTATTAAATTTTTCAAGTTTATATCCTAAAGTCTTGTTCGGAACTAGCGCAGCTATTTCCCCCTTCTCAGAATTGACATTTAGTCAATTCTTCGCGGGGTCCCTGCTACATCCCGTTGTTGTTTTTATCTTATTAAGTTTGTAAATAAGATTATACCACAAACTAGCAAAAAATATTTTCAGGAATTTTAATGCTGTATGAAAATATTAAGCTGTACAACTCACCGCCCTGTTTTTGGCCAAGTTATTATAAACGGAAACTATAAAGAAATGTTTCCTACTGCTAAAGAAAAAGCCGGCATTGAAAAATTAAAAAAAGACCAAAAAGATAACTTCGACAGGAATATTGTTGTAACCGCAAGCAATGTATATGTTGTTGACAGGGATACGGAAAAAAGATGGTACCCGACAGGTTTGTATGAGATTAAAAGTACAAGAGTTGTTAATTGGTATCTGGCATATAATGAAGGTTTTTATAATTCAAGACATAACTACAATATAAACAGGAAGGATTACTTTGAGAATTTGGCGGAAAAGTTTGCCGGAATGGATTTGGCCGCTGCAAGGGATATTGCCAATGCCGCAAAAGAGGAGAGAAAAATAAAGGAAAAAAACATCAAAAAGAT
>JAISCP010000004.1 GCA_031265495.1 Heliobacteriaceae bacterium
CTGAATCAAGTTCAGGGTGACGTGGAGATTGTTGAATGTTTTTTACTAATAATTATGAGTTTAAAAATGAGAGATTACGGACGAAAACGCCGGAAAAACCCGAACCGGCTGCAATTCGCATTCCGGATAACCTTGTGATTTTAACGGGACAGTTGTGGAACTTGTTTCAGGATCTGTCCAATGACAAATTATTACGAATAAATTCGCCAAAATGAAATTGGGACGAAGGTGTACTTTTACCATGTGCCAGATCCTGAAACAAGTTCAGGATGACGGGACGAGGGTGGAATGATGTGGCAAATTTTCTTAAAATCATGTAACTAATTACTTGCCATGTACAGCAATGACGAAACATGCCCTCAAGGGGAGGGTAATTCTTCACCTGCTAATTACGAAATCTCTTTTAATATAATTGATGCATTCTGTCCGCCAAAACCGAAGGAATTACTCAACGCTGCATGCACCTGCGCTTTTCTGGCTTTGTGAGGCACGTAATCCAAGTCCGCAACAGCTTCATCCTGATTATCCAGATTAATTGTCGGAGGAACAATGTTCTCGTTAATCGCTTTTACACAGGCGATAATTTCAACCGCGCCGGTTCCGCCAAGCAGGTGTCCGTGCATACTTTTTGTAGAGCTTACGAGTAAATTCGGATTTTGTTTTCTGTCGCCGAATACATGCGCAACCGCCTTTGACTCCGCAATATCGCCCAGCCCGGTGCTTGTTCCGTGAGCGTTAATATATTGAATATCTTCGGGCGCAAGTCCGGCGTCTTTCAAAGCAAATTCCATTGCCTTAACAGCTCCTTCACCTTCGGGATGAGGAGCTACAACATCATAGGCATCGCCTGTCTGGCCGTAGCCTGCTACTTCGGCATAAATTTTTACGCCGCGTTTTTTGGCATGCTCATATTCTTCCAAAATCAAAACACCCGCGCCTTCCGCCATTATAAAGCCGTCTCTGTCAACATCATAAGGACGTGAAGCTTTTTGAGGTTCATCATTGCGTTTTGACAGTGTTCTTGCCGCAGAAAACGCGCCTATTCCGACATCGCAGATAGTTGATTCCGAACCGCCGGCAACCACAATATCCGCGTCACCGTACTGTATTGAACGAAAAGCGTCTCCCACCGAATGCGAACCCGTTGCGCAAGCCGATACAACAACTTTATTTAAACCCTTATAACCGTATTTTATAGAAATCCTGCCTGAAGGCATGTTCACTATCATCATCGGAATAGTAAACGGCGAACATCTGCTCGGGCCTTTTTCTATAATTCTGAAATGGTTTTCCTGAAAGGTTCTGAAACCGCCGGCGGCGGAACTTACAATAACCCCGACCCTGTAAGGGTCAATACCGTTCAATTCTTCCAGTCCGGCGTCTTTAACAGCTTCGTCAGCCGCCGCCATTGCAAGCTGGATAAATCTGTCCATTTTTTTCGCTTCTTTGGGATCCATGTAATCTTCAGGGTTAAAATCCTTAATCTCTCCGGCAATGGTTACAACATTACGCTCAAGGTCAATAAATTCCGACGGCGAAATACTGCTGATTCCGCTCTTTCCCTCAACAAGACTGTTCCAAAACTTATCAGTTCCGGCACCGTAAGACGTAACCGCTCCTAATCCTGTAATTACTACTCTTCTTTTTGACATTTTTATTCCTCTTTATAATACGGGGGTGAATTCACTTTTCACCCCCGAAAAAAAAATATACGACAGCGTCGTTTTTATGAGTGTGAATCGATATAGTTTACAGCGTCCTGAACGGTTTGAATTTTTTCAGCTTCCTCATCAGGGATTTCACAGCCGAATTCTTCTTCAAACGCCATAACCAATTCAACAGTATCCAGAGAATCCGCTCCCAAATCTCCGGTAAAACTTGCTTCCGGAGTTACAAGATTTTCATCAACACTCAATTGATCTACTACTACTTTTTTTACTTTTTCTAATGTACTCATGCTTTTTTTCCTCATATTTCATTTACGATACTATTAACTATAATATTATATTATTTAAAAAAATTTTTGCAAGAAATTTTAAAAAATCGTTACTATATGACCAAACCGCCGTCAATACCTATAACCTGACCGGTAATATAAGTTCCTTCTTCGGCAAGAAAACGGATTGTTTTTGCAATATCTTCGGCTTCACCCATTTTTTTCAACGGAATAAATTCAACGATTTTAGACGTATCCAGATTTTTTGTCATTTCTGTATTGATAAATCCGGGAGCGATTGCGTTAACTCTGATTCCGCGCGACCCGAGTTCTTTTGCCAGCGATTTGGTGAATCCGATTAAACCGGCTTTTGAAGCCGAGTAATTCGCCTGTCCTGCGTTTCCGTAAACTCCGGCAATACTTGCCATGTTTATAATTACTCCCGAACGCTGTTTTATCATTACTTTAACAACGGGGTTGGAAACATAAAACGCGCTTGAAAGGTTTATATCAATGACAGAATCCCAATTTTCTTCGGTCATTCTGATAAACAATCCGTCGCGGGTAATTCCGGCGTTATTGACAAGAACGTCTATTCTGCCGTACTTTTCTATAATCTTTGCCATTGAAGCTGCGGTTTCTTCCTTATTTGAAACATCAAAATGATAAGCTCCGCTCTGCACTCCGAATGCTTCAATTTCTTTTACGGTATCCTGTGCAAGCTTTTCATCTCCAAGATAATTTATAACCACATTATAACCCGCTTTAGCAAGCTCAAGTGCGCATGCTTTTCCTATTCCGCGCGATGCGCCGGTAATGAATGCTACTTTGTCAGACATAACATTTTCTCCTTCCTTAATTTATTTTTACTGTTTTAAATTCTTCCAGAAGATTTTCCAGTGACAATTTGTCGTATATATTGTACACTTTCGCTTCCGGTGCAATTTTTTTGTTTAATCCGGCAAGCACTTTGCCGGGTCCGATTTCTATAAATATTTCAACGCCTTCCTGTACCATTTTTTGAATTGTCTGCGTCCAGTAAACCGGAGAATAAATCTGTTCCGGCATTTTTTTTCTGAAATCCGCCGCTGATACCGTTGGCTGTGCGTCCACATTGGTAATTACCGGAATCAGGGCGTTATTAATCTCAATATCCGAAATGAAATCCGCAAAATTTTCACCGGCTTCTTTCATGCATTTTGAATGGAACGCGCCTGAAACCGCCAGCGGAATAACCCTTTTAACTCCGTTTGCCAAGAGAAGTTCGCCCGCTTTTGCCACAGCAGCCTCGTCACCCGTGATTACAACCTGTGAAGGCGAATTGTAATTGGCAATATCAATGTAGCCGGTTTTATTGGCTTCCTCAATACATTTCTTTAAAACTTCTTCATCCGCATTCAAAACCGCCGCCATTGAACCGGCTTGTCCGCTCATTAGCTGCGCACGTTTTTGAATTAGTTTTAAAGTATTTTCCAAGCTCAGCACACCCGCCGAATACATTGCGCAGTATTCACCCAAACTGTGTCCGGCAGTGTAGTCGGGAGTTATATCCAATTCCGATTTTAAAGCTTCCAGTGCGGCAATCGACATTGCCACAACCGCAGGCTGGGTGTTAATTGTTTGTTTCAGACTTTCTTCAGGGCCTTCAAAACAGAGTGTCTTAATTCTTTCACCCGCTGTGTCAAAAACATGCCTTGCCGCTTTATAATTATCATATAAATCTTTGCCCATGCCGGCTGTCTGGGAGCCTTGTCCGGGAAATAAAAACGCTAACATATCCCCTCTCTCAATCTGACAATGGCCGCGCCCCATGTCATGCCTGCGCCAAAACCGCATAAAATAGCCGTTGAATTGAGTTTTATTCTGCCTTTTTCAACGCCTTCGGCCAGCGCAATAGGAATTGACGCTGCGGACGTATTGCCGTAGTATGCAATATTACTGATAACTTTACTGTCATCATAGCCTAATCTTTGCTGAACCGCGTCAATAATCCGCTGGTTTGCCTGATGAGGGATTAAATAATCAACATCTTCGGGAGTTAAACCTGCGTCCGCCAAAGATTTATCAATGTATTGCGGCAGAACTTTTACCACAAACTTATAAACTTCTTTACCGTTCATATAAATATGAGAATCTTTTTGCGTGTTAGGCTCAACAAGCGGGCAGTTTTTACCCGGAATTGATAAGGTAATATATTCCCCGATTGAGCCGTCAGCCTGAATGTTTATTGACAAAATATCATCAATTCCGTCCTGCGCTTCGGTCACAACCATTGCGCCGGCGCCGTCGCCAAACAGAATTGAAGTGGAGCGGTCTTCCCAGTTTACAAGTCTTGAATTATTATCCGTTGCGACAATAAGAATTTTTTTGTAAATTCCGGAGCCGATAAACCCTCTTGCTATTTGAAGCCCGTAAATAAGCCCGGAACACGCCGCTGTTATGTCGAACGCGGGAATATTTGTGGTTATTCCCAGTCTTGACTGCATGTGACATGCTATTGCAGGATACAAATCAGGAGGCGCGGAAGATGCGGCAATGATTAAGTCCAGTTCTTCCGGCTTAATACACGCTTTTTCCAGTGCGCTTTTTGCAGCCTCATATCCTAAATCCGAAGCGTCCTGATTGCCGGAAACAACACGGCGTTCTTTAATTCCGGTACGCGTTGAAATCCATTCATCCGATGTCTCATACAGTTTAGTCAAATCATCATTTGTAATAACTGTTTCGGGTACGCTGTAACCCACACCTGCGATTTTTAACGGTATTATCTTATTTGTCATTGCTCTCCCTTTTGAATACTACTCTTCGTAAAACTTTGCTATCTTTTCGTTTACGCCTGTTTGAACGGCTTCTTTGGCAACTCTTACCGCATTTTTAATCGCATAAGATTTACTTCTTCCGTGCGCAACAATGGTAACCCCTTTTACGCCAAGCAGTAAAGCGCCGCCGAATTCTTCATAATTAATCTTTTTGTAAATCCTTTTCATAAAAGGTTTTGCAAGCAAGCCTATAACTTTACCCGTAAAGTCAGACTTAAATTCCTGTTTCAGCATTCTGAACAGCATTGAAGAAGTACCTTCCGTTACTTTCAGGGCAACATTTCCGACAAAGCCGTCGCAAATAACAACATCACATACGCTGAGGAAAATTTCTTTACCTTCAATATTACCCACAAAGTTTAATTTACCGCCCTGCTCGTCAAGCAGCTTGTAAGTGGCCTGCGCAAGTTCGTTGCCTTTTCCGGCTTCTTCACCGATGTTCAAAACGCCCACGCGCGGATTATCAATACCCAGAACGTTTTTAGAAAAAGTAGAACCCATAACCGCAAATTGGTATAACATTTCAGGTGTACAATTGCTGTTTGCGCCTGCGTCGATTACAACAATAGGTCTTTTTATGGTCGGCAGCGTGATAGAAATCGCAGGGCGGTCAATACCGGCAATTCTGCCGAGTCCGAACAGGCTCGAAGCCATAGCCGCGCCCGTTGAACCCGCAGCCACAACAGCATCCGAACTGCCCGTTGCTACTGCATTCACGGCAAGAACTACGGATGAATTTTTCTTTTTACGGATAGCCTGACCCGGAGCTTCGCCCATTTCTATTATCTCATTGGCATGCGTAATTTTTATATCAAGTCTGCCTGTATCAACTTTTATACGGTGTTGTCTGCCGCCGGTTCCGCCGTCGGAATAAAAGCCTTCATTGCTAATCCTGTCTAATTCCTGCTCAATGCGGTCTTGTTTGCCGACAAGTTCAAGAGCAACGCCGTATTCCTGCGCAGCCCATACCGCCCCCGCTACAATCTCATGCGGAGCATGGTCGCCGCCCATTGCATCTATCGCTATTCTTATCATTCTTTTTTTATACCCTTTCAAGTCAATTTAGTAAATAGTGTTTAGTAAATAGTAAATAGTGTTTAGTAAATAGTAAATAGGGTTGAAAATACTAGTTTCTAGTCTCTAACTCCTAGTCTCTGAGTTTTACCTGTCTGTTTTGCTTGTTTTGTTGAACGCGCTTAACTGTTTTTATCTATTCCTTCTCCCTCTGGGAGAAGGTGCCCGTAGGGCGGATGAGGGTTTTATTGTTTTTTTATGTTCGCCTCAAGTTAATATTGGTGTTATCGCCTTTTTAAGGTTTTACCTTTAGTTTTTGCATTTTACCTTCAATCGGCTTTTAATGGTTGAATGTTTTTTTATACCCCACCCCGAAATCAGAGATTTCGACCCTCCCTCAAGGGGAGGGTAATTTAACTCTTCAACTATCTTACTAGTCTCTATTGCTCTTCTGCCTTTTCCTCAACAGCCTTTTTTGTAACTTTTTTGGTCTCTTTAACTTCTTTTGTTTCTGCGGGTACTTTTTTAGCTTCTTTAACCGGCTTTTGTTCAAGTTTGTCTTTTAATCTTACCGGCTGGTTTTTATAATAGCCGCATGCTGTACACACCGTATGAGTTAACACCGGTTCGCCGCAATTTGAGCATTTTGTAAGCGCAGGTTTCAGCGCTTTCCAGTTTGACCTTCTGTGTCCCTGTGCGGAATGTCCTGTTCGTTTCTTTGGTACTGCCATTGTTTTTTCCTTCTTTTATTTTTACCGTTTAAATTGTTTATAACATAAACAATTTATTTATACAAATTTACACGTACTGTTCTTCCTGAAGCGCCAGCGCAGCTATCTGGTTTGCAATAAAGCAGACTTTTTTAAGCGGTCCCTGGGTTTCCTTTTCTACCACCGCCGCTGATTGGCTTTTCATTAACTGGTTAAGCTCCGCATAAAGCGCTTCGGGATGTTCAACGTACAGTACCAGAGGCGCTGTCGAGCCTTTTAAGAATACTAAAGTTGAAGTTCTTTTTTTGATGTTTTGCTGATTAAATTGTTGTTGTGCCATTCTTTTTGTCCTTTCAAGTTAGTTCTACCTGTTGCCGCCTTTTTAAGGTTTTACCTTTAATTTTTATATTCTATCCTAAATCGGCTTCTGTTAGTTGTTACCTGTCTCCTTTGCTTGTTTTGTTGAACGTGCTTAACGGTTTTTAAACCCTTCAACCCTTCAACTATTCAACCTTTCAACTGTTTTACCTGTCTCCTTTGCTTTTTATACCCTTTCAAGTCAGTTTTAGTTTTGCCGCCCTTTTAAGGTTTTACCTTTAGTTTTTATATTCTATCCTAAATCGGCTTCTGTTAGTTGTTACCTGTCTGTTTTGCTTGTTTTGTTGAACGCGCTTAGCGGTTTTTCAACCCTTCAACCCTTCAACTATTCAACCTTTCAACTGTTTTACCTAATTATACTGCAACCTTCATTGTATTTGCGATAATCTCGTTAAAACTGTCCGCTTTCAGACTTGCGCCGCCCACAAGAGCGCCGTCAATGTCGGATTTTGACATCTGTTCGGATATTGAACCCGGGTTAACGCTTCCGCCGTAAAGAATTCTTACTGCGTCCGCCGCGCTTTGGGAGGAAACTTCCGCAACAACTCCCCTAATCATTGCAATTACGCGGTTTGCCTCATCAGCGTCGCAGGTTTTGCCGGTTCCTATCGCCCAGATTGGCTCATAAGCTATTACTGAGCCGGAAACCTGTTCTTCAGAAAGTCCTTCCAGCGCGGCTTTAATCTGGCTTGCAATGTGAGAGTCCGTAACCCCCGCTTCTCTTTGCTCAAGAGTTTCGCCGCAGCAAATAATAGGGATTAAGCCGCCCGCAAGAATTGCTTTTGCTTTTTTATTAATCATCTCATCGGTTTCGCCAAAATACTGTCTTCTTTCGGAGTGACCGATAATTACGTATTCACATCCTGCGTCCGCAAGCATTTCTACGGAAACCTCGCCCGTGTAAGCTCCTGATTTTTCCCAGTGGCAGTTTTGGCCTGCAACTGAAATTCTGTTACAGCCGCAGCCGCAATCGCATTTTTCAGGCGCAACCGCCGCCAGTGAGGTGAAGACAGGCGCAATCACAACCGTTGGTAAGTCCTGTGCGCTAAAGTCTTGTACATAATTTTTAATACCTTCAAAAAGCGCTTTTGCATCTGATTGAAGTAAGTTCATTTTCCAGTTTCCCGCAATAATAGGTTTTCTTGACATGATTTTTCTCCTTATAATTATAAAACTAATTGTAGCACAAAAATAAAGTGTACATGTTAAGTAATTAGTAAATCGGATGGTTGTTTCTTGCTTCCATACCTCAAGCCCTCCATACCTCTTAATTCCCGAATCACCTATTCACTTACTCACTGATAACAGGGTTACGGAAATTGAATTTTAGTGTCGACACACCCCGTAAACTGTACTACAGTCACCACGGATAGTCACCTTTAATTTCCCAGCCGTCATACTGGATTAGTTTTGTGCAGTAACCATACGTTATGGAGTCTTTGTGACACCCGTATCTGCCTGCTTGATAATTCGCCCCTGTTATTAAGTCTTCTCTTGTACCGTCCCAATAGAATGTATAAGGTTCAACAAGATATTTTGTATTGGCGGAATTATCTAATTTATTTAAATGAAAGAGAAAAGAATACCGGGGTGATCTTACAGAATAATCGGAAACAGAAGCAAAATATTTTGTTTTTGTGTAAAATATTATATCAATTCCGGATATAGATCTCAAAGTGGCAACAGTTCCGTCAGAAAAATGAACACAAACACAATCTGAATTAAAAGAGCATTGTTCAACATTGGCAGCAGATAAGTATTTCGCTAAATAATCATCGTAAAATGTTTTTATCTGTGAGTAGCTATCAATCGTTACGGGATAAGTCCATTCGCTTGCAGGTCCGTTTTCCGCTTCTGAAAGCCGCACTGCCTGATTAATATTTGTATAGAATTTTTTTAATTTAGTTACGGTTTCGATTTTTTGGTGGTTAGCAATCAATGCCGGCATGGTAAGCGAAGCTATTATACCGATTATACCGAGCGTTATCAAAACCTCTGCAAGAGTAAATGCTTCTTTAGCTTTCATTTTCACCTCCGTAATTTTATCACAAGTTTTTCCGCCTCTTTAACCACCTTTAGGTGGTAGAATGCTTTAATATAATGTACCACAATAGGTGGTATGAGTCAAGAGGAACAAAAGCAAATTATTCTGAAAAAACTGGGGGAAAATATACGGAACTTGAGGATTAAAAAGAATCTTTCCCAAGAGGAGCTTGCCTTTAAAATTAACTCTGCCAGAAACTTTATAGGTTGTATTGAACGTGCGGAAAAATCCCCGACTATAATAACACTTTGCCGGATTGCAAAAGCTCTTGAGGTTAAAGTTGAGAATTTGATATATGGTATTGCATGACTATTTCAACGAAACCCTTCTGCGGAGGCTATGGGTTAGTAAATAGGGAAGATAAGGGTTACGGAAATTGAATTTTAGTGTCGACACCCCCCCGAAACTGTGCTGCAGTCACCACGGATAGTCACCTTTGATTTCCCAGCCGTCATACTGGATTAGTTTTGCACAGTAATTATATGTTACGGAGTCTTTGTGGCACCCATACCTGCCTGCTTGAGAATTCGCTCCTGTTATTAAACCTGCTCTTGTACCGTCCCATGTAAGTGTATAAGGTTCAACAAGATGTTTTGTATTGGCAGAATTATCTGTTTTACTTAAGTGAAAGGCAAAACTATCCCGGGGGGTTGCTTCGGAAGAACCGGAAGTTAAATATTTCGCATTTTTATAAAATATTATATCAATTCCTGCTGCAGATCTCAAAGTGGTAACCGTTCCGTCATAAAAATAAACACAAATCCTGCTTGTATTTGAAGCGCATTGTTCAACATTGGCAGCAGATAAGTATTCCGCTAAATAATCATCGTAAAATGTTTTTATCTGTGAGTAACTATCCGTAGTTACGGGATAAATCCATTCACTTGCAGGTCCGTTTTCCGCTTCTGAAAGCCGTACGGCCTGGTTAATATTTGTATAAAATTTTTTTAATTTAGTCACGGTTTCGATTTTTTGGTGGTTAGCAATCAATGCCGGCATGGTAAGCGAAGCTATTATACCGATTATGCCAAGCGTTATCAAAACCTCTGCAAGAGTAAACGCTTCTTTAATTCTCACTTTCATCTCCGTAAATTTACAGGCTGTTCTGCCTCTTTCGCTATCTTATATGGTAGAATGCTCTACTTGTAATGTATCACAATAGGCGGTATGAGTCAAGAGGAGAGAAAGAAAGTTATTCTTAAAAAACCGGGGAAAATATACGGAACCTGAGGATTAAAAATAATCTTTCCCAAGAGGAGCTTGCCTGTTTACTCTTCCCTATTTTTTAATGCGCGGTTCTTCTTCAAACGGCGCAACTTTGATGTTATCTATAACTTTTTTCAATTCTTCATCTGTCATGCCGGAACTCATTTCAATAATATATTTTTTCTTATTGTTCGCTATGTAACCGGCAATGGCAACTATTGACCAAAGAATTATACCCTGATATATATTTATAAAAGGGAATTCAATATATCCGGCAAGATAATTCCAGCCGTACATAGCCAGATACCCCGGGAATACTATAAAACCCGCTGCCAGACAAATTCCGGCGAAAGCCATCATTATTAATCCTTTTATTCCTGATATTTGTATAATTTTTGTTTTTCTGTTAATTTTCAAATTCTCAACCTTTCACAATATTTGTAAACTCTTCTTCATTTAATATTATAACACTTAATTTCTCAGCTTTCTCTAATTTTGAACCGGGGTTTACTCCGGCGACCAGATAATCCGTATTGGCAGAGACCGAAGATGACGTTCTGCCGCCCATTTGCTTGATTTTTTCACTTGCCTGATTTCTCGTCATATTTTGTAACGTTCCGGTTAAAACAAACGTTCTTCCTTTCAATTTATCGGAAACCGCAGTTGCAAAAGGCGCGGGATTTACTCCGAGAGCTTTTAAATCTTTTATCATCTTAATATTTTTTTTATTATGGAAAAATTCATAAATATCTTTTGCCATAACCGGCCCTATGCCGTTAATTTCGGACAGGGAATTTTCATCAGCTTTTGCCAGTTTTTCGATTGTGCCGAATTCGCCCGCAAGGATTTCCGCTGTTTCTTTTCCCACGCTGCGTATGGAAAACGCTGTAATCAATCTGTTAAGCGGTCTTGTTTTGCTGGCTTGAATTGCGTTATAAATATTTCCGGCGGATTTTTCTTTTACCAAATCAAGCTGCATCAAATCATCCGTTGTAAGGCGGTATAAGTCAACCGCGCCGGTAATAAGTTTTTTCTCATATAACTGCCGGATTATGGAAGGCCCCGTAAAGTCGATATTCATGGCGTCTTTTGAAGCCCAGTACTCGATTTTTGCCCGGATTTGTCCCGAGCAGCGCGGGTTTTCGCAGTACAGATTAACTTCCCCGCCGCGCGCGGCGATTGCCGAATTGCACAGAGGGCAGGTTTTTGGCATAACATAAACCGGCCGCTGAAAATGTTCGTCATCTTCAATAACTTTTATGACTTTCGGGATAATCTCAGCCGCTTTTTTTATCAAAACCCTGTCTCCTATACGTATATCAAGCCTTTTTATTTCGTCAAAGTTATAAAGGCTTGCGCGCGAAACCGTACTTCCGTCAAGCAGCACCGGTTCGAGTATTGCAACAGGCGTAACGGCGCCGGTTTTGCCTATTCCCAGTTCAATTTCACGCAGGGTTGTGGACGCCTCTTGTGCAGGGAATTTAAATGCCGTAGCCCATTTGGGCGCGCGCGATGTAAACCCTAAATCCTCCTGATAAGTGAGATTATTAACCTTAATTACCACACCGTCCGTTGCATAATCCAGATTATTACGTTTATTTTCCCATTCTTTGCAGTATTTAACAACTTCTTTAATATTCCTGCAAAGCCTGATGTTCGGATTTATCTTAAACCCCAGTTTTTTCAGGTACATAATGGTGTCATAGTGGGTTTTCGGGGTATTTGCGCCGTCTTCAAACACAGCCCCGTAAATAAATATTGACAAATCCCGTTTTGCCGTAATAGTACTGTCTAACTGGCGGATTGAGCCGCTTGCGGCGTTGCGGGGGTTGGCGAAAAGCTTTTCGCCGTTTGCCAGATTTTCTTCGTTAAGCTTTTCAAATGAAGATTTTGGCATGTAAACTTCTCCGCGAACATCAACGTTAACCGGTTCAAAAAGCTTCAGCGGAATTGCTTTAACCGTTTTCAGATTAGGCGTAATATCTTCCCCGTACTCCCCGTCGCCGCGCGTAACCCCGCGTGTAAAAATTCCGTCTTCATAGGTCAATGCCATTGCAAGCCCGTCTATTTTGAGTTCGCAGACAAGTTCTGTGTTTTCGCCGTATTCATTTTCGATTTTCTCGTACCATTTTTCAAGTTCTTCATAATCGTATGTGTTATCAAGACTGTACAGGCGGTATTTATGTTTGTAAGGCAGAAATTTTTCGCTGACGGAACCCACTCTTTGCGTCGGACTGTCAGGAGTTCTTAAAAGCGGATGTTCGTCTTCAAGCCGCTTTAATTCGGCAAACAGCTTGTCGTATTCAAAATCCGATACGGAAGGATTGTCTTCAACATAGTAAAGATAATTGTGCCTGTTTATTTCGTCTTTTAGATAATTTATTCTGTCCAGTACCATTTTACATAACCATTAATAATTCACGGATAACTTTTGCCGCGGCTGCCGTTGAAACCCCTGACGCATCATAGTCCGGCGCAAGCTCAACAACATCACAGCCTATTATATCAAAATCTTTCAAATATACAAACCAGTCAACCAGTGTGTTAAAATCAAACCCGCCGGCTTCGGGCGTCCCGGTTCCGGGCATGACGGACGGGTCTAATACATCCAAATCGACCGTTACAAATATTTTTTTGCCGCGCAGAGCGTCAAGACCGGAAAATTCGGAAATAAGCATGCCGTGCTTTTCCATAAATTTGAATTCTTCTTTCAGGCCGGAACGAATACCGATTTGCTTAATGTTTTCAGGTTTAACGATTTTTGATATATGCCGGATAACAGCGGCATGCGACATTTTTTCGCCCAAATATTCTTCCCTCAAATCCGCGTGGGCGTCAAAATGCACTACGGCAAGGTCTTTGTGAAACTTTGCCGCTGCTTTAATTTCCGGCAGCGTAACCAGATGTTCTCCGCCTATTCCGAAAACCCGTTTGCCGCTGCGGTAAATTTGTTCAACATTTTTTTCCGTTAACTCAAGAGAACCGCAAGTGTTACCCGCCGGGAACTCCAAATCTCCTGCATCGTGAAAGTTCACATCCTGAAGATGCTTATCAAATACGGGAGAATAATCTTCCAAGCCCCAGCTTGCGAGCCGGATTTGCTCCGGCGCGAACCTTGAACCCGGACGGTAAGAGACCGTTCCGTCAAACGGCAGTCCGAGCATTACAATATCGGCGGAATTGTAATCTTTGTTCTGTCCCATCCAGTTTCTGTCTAAAAACGGTCCGGATAGCATGAATTTCTCCTTTTTATTATATAATTATATCATGAAAATTAGTATTATAGGTTCAACCGGCTCAATCGGAACTCAGGCGCTGGAAGTTATTGAAAAATTACAGGATAAATTTGAAATCATAGCCCTTGCAGGCGGCTCAAACGAGGAACTTTTACAGGCGCAGGCAAAGAAATTCAAGCCCAAATATATTTGTACCGGAGCGCAGGGCATCGAGGGGCTGGAAAGAATCTGTTCTGACAGGGAAAATGATATAATTCTCGTTGCGGTTTCGGGAAAAATCGGTCTAAAGCCAACGCTGACGGCAATCGAAAACAAAATTAATATTGCGCTTGCCAACAAAGAGACACTTGTTACGGCAGGGGATATTGTAATGAAAAAAGCGGCGCAATACGGGGTTAATATTCTTCCGGTGGACAGCGAGCACAGCGCTGTTCACCAGTGCATAAAAGACTTATCCCAAGTAGAAAGGCTTATAATCACCGCAAGCGGCGGCCCGTTTCTGCATAAAAGCCCGGAAGAAATGCAAAATGCCGGTGCAGCGGAAGCGCTTGCCCACCCAAAATGGCGCATGGGTAAAAAGATTACGGTTGACAGCGCAACCTTAATGAACAAAGGGCTGGAGATTATTGAAGCGCATCATTTATTCGGGCTTGACTATGATAAAATTGACGTGGTTATTCATCCGCAAAGCGTTGTGCATTCCGCTGTTGAATACCGTGACGGAAGCGTTATTGCGCAATTGGGGCTGCCGAGTATGCATATTCCTATTCAGTATGCAATCTCTTACCCCGAACGCTTTGAGGGGATTAAATCAAAAAGCTTCAGCTTTTCGGACATTGCGCGGCTTGATTTTGAGAAACCTGATTTGGAAAAATTCCCGTGTCTTGCGCTCGCGTACCATGCCGGCAGAACCGGCGGCAGCGCGCCGGCTGCTTTAAACGCTGCAAATGAAGAAGCTGTTTTTGCATTTCTGGAAGGAAAAATTAAGCTGCATGACATTTACAGAATTACGGAAAAAATCCTGAGCGCTCACACCCCTGTTCAAAACCCGTCAATAGAAGACATTTTTGCCGTTGATGAGGAAATTCGGGTGGTTGCCGGAGGCGCTTTAAAATAACAATTTGACAAGATTTGCCCAAGTGTTGTATAATTCTGCTGTGATAATTAAATAAGGAGGAATGGTTATGAGAGAAGTATTTAAAAAAGGTTGCAATGCAGGCGTAGAGCCACTTTCGGGGGGGGGGGCTTTCTAACTGCTTCCTGCAAGGCTTTCAGCCTTTAGGTAAGAAACCTGTCCTTCCGAGCTCACTTCAGAAACTCTATAATTTCCTCTCCATACGGGAGAGGAAGAATTTCTTAATGAACACAGGGAATTTAGAAATTCAGGTGAGGGGGGCAGTATGCCTGACCGCCCCCTCACCCCAAACACTAAGCTCTCCCTGCGGTTTCGCCAAGTGTTTGTGCCCTCTCCCGCAGGGCGAGGGCCTAAGAGCGGCAGCCTTTACCCTTGCAGAGCAAGCTGAGCCTGCCGCGTTAGTTCGTCATTGCGAGAAGGGCGTAAGCCCGACGAAGCAATCCAGAAAATCAACAGTTTTGACTGGATTGCCGCGCTCCCGCCGGTCGCTCGCAATGACGCGTCAAGCCTTCACTCTGGCAGAGATGATGATAGTTCTGCTGGTAATGACAATAATTCTGGCGGCATTTGCTCCATTGATGACGCGCCGGATGAAAAGCAACATGGCTGCCGGCGGCTCAGGCGGCGGAGAGTCACTGTGGGCAGAACTGGCAACAAACGGGCCGGGCATATACTACGGAACAGGCAATGCCGAAAGCGTAATAATAGGTGCGGCCACAAAAGCCACAAAAGACAATGCCCGTCTGATATTAAATAAAGGCGCTAACACTCCAAATTATATTTTATTTAAAGAAGGAGCAACTACCTATGCAGGTTTGTATATTGACGGTTCAAGGATGTACTTTGGAGGTGTTCCTACAGATAAAACAGGGACTTCTAATACAGGTTTCGGCAGGGGGGCATTGGAGTTCAACACCACAGGGTATCAGAACACCGGCGTGGGTTATGCTGCATTGCATTCCAACACCACAGGGAGTTATAACACCGGCGTGGGCCTTGCTGTATTGTCTAGCAACACCACAGGGAATTATAACACCGGTTTGGGAAATTATGCATTGTATGCCAACACCACAGGGATTTCTAACACCGGCGTGGGTTTTCATGCATTGAATTCCAACACCACAGGGAATTCTAACACCGGCCTGGGGGGTAGTGTATTGCATTCCAACACTACAGGGACTTCTAACACCGGCCTGGGGGATGGTGCATTGTATGCCAACACCACAGGGAGTTACGCATTGCAGAGAAACACCACAGGGTATGAGAACACCGGCGTGGGGTCTTATGCATTGCAGAAGAACACCACTGGGTTTGATAACACTGGCTTGGGTTATGGCGCATTGGCTGGCAACATCGGCGGGATTGATAATACCGGCTTGGGTGCTTGGGCATTGGAATCCAACACCACTGGGAGTGGTAACACCGCCGTGGGCGCTAGTGTATTGCCGAACAACACCGGTGGGATTGATAACACCGCCGTGGGTGTTAGTGCATTACAGAGTAACACCACAGGGAGTAATAACACCGCCGTGGGTGCCGGTGCATGCGGGAATGTAACAGCCGGTTCAAACAAGACCTGTATAGGATTCTATTCAGGCCCGACGGGTTCACCGAATACAACCAACTCAACAAATCAAGTGTGGATAGGTGTAAGCGGTAGTGAAGTTTATATACCCGGCAACCTTTATATTGGCGCAGGCGCAACACTGGTTACCTCTGATAAACGCCTGAAAAATATTAAAAGCGAAAACACCGGCGGGCTTGAAAAGATTAAACAGATAAAAGTGTTTAATTACACAATGAAAGACGACAAGGCAAAAACACCCCGGGTCGGCGTAATTGCGCAGGATTTACAAAAGATATTCCCTGATGCGGTAAGCAAGGGTTATGAGGGATTTTTGGCGGTTCGCACGGAGGATATTCTTTATGCTTTGGTGAATGCAGTAAAGGAGTTGGACAAGAAAATAGATGCAGCAGTTGTTAGTGTGAAGGAACAGTGCCGGATCCTGAAACGAGTTCAGGATGACGCGGCGGCGGTTCGTAATGACGTTGCGGCTCTGAAAAAAGAGAACAAACAACTAAAAGCCCAAAACAAAGCCCTTGAGGCACGGCTTTCCCGACTTGAGGCAAAGATTAATAGGGTTGAATAGTTGAAGGGTTGAAAGGTTTGAGTCCTTCTCCCTCTGGGAGAAGGTGGCACGAAGTGCCGGATGAGGGTTTTATTGATACGGCAACCCGAAACCTCTCCATACGGGAGAGGAAGAATTTCTTAATGAACACAGGGAATTTAGA
>JAISCP010000007.1 GCA_031265495.1 Heliobacteriaceae bacterium
GCGTTTTTGTCCGTAATCTCTCATTTTTAAACTCATAATTATTAGTAAAAAACATTCAACAATCTCCACGTCACCCGGAACTTGATTCAGGGTCTATCAGTTTAATTGAAATTGATAGATTCCAAGCCCGGAATGACGCTTTATCCACTTGAAAATTTTAACGGGACAGTTGTGAAAACAAGTTCAGCATGACAGGATGATTATGGCTGGTTTTTAATAATCCTATTCACTACTTACTCCCGTAAAAATCCGTTTTTATCTTTTCAAGTTCCGCCCTAAGCTTGTCAAGCTCGCATTTTATAGGGTTTGGAATGCGGTTTTGGATTGAATCGCAGTATTCATCGTTTAATTCCTGCTGAATTATCGAACCCGGAATACCTATGACAGTGGAGTTCGGCGGAATATCATCCACGACAACCGAACCGGCGCCGATTTTAGTATTTTCTCCGATGGTTATGTTCCCGAGAATTTTTGCGCCTGCGCCGGCAACTACGCCGCTGCATAAGGTCGGATGGCGTTTTTCTTTTTCTTTGCCCGTTCCGCCCAGAGTTACCTGCTGGTAAATCAAAACATCATCGCCGATAACGGCTGTTTCGCCTATTACTACTCCAAATCCGTGATCAATGAAAAATCTTCTGCCGATTTTTGCGCCCGGATGGATTTCTATCCCCGTAATTATTCCGGCTAAATGCGACATTAAACGCGGGATTAGCGGCACACCCCGCTCGTACAGCTTGTGCGCAATCCGGTAAGTCCACAGTGCATGCAGGCCCGGATAGCAAAAGATTACCTCAGCAATGTTCGCTGCTGCGGGGTCTTTGTCAAAGATTACGCGGATGTCTTCCTTTATGTAATTTATCATATTGAAGCTCACTTATTTACCAGTTTTGCAAATTTTCTTTTACCTGCTTGTAAAATTACACTGTCATTGAGGTTAAATATATAGTCCGGTGCGGTAATTTTTTCATTATCAACTTTAACTCCGCCGCCTTGAAGCAGACGTTTTGCCTCGCTTCTGCTTTGAACAAATTCGAGTTCAACAAGTACGTCAAGAATGTTTTTGCCTTTTTTGCCGCTGATTTCAGGAATATCTTCCGGCAGCCCTTTATTAGAAAATACATTTATAAATTCATCCTGTGCATTTTGCGCTTCTTGTTTTCCGTGATATTCTCCGGTGACTGTAAAGGCTAATTTCAGCTTAATATCACGCGGGTTCACGGAGCCGGAATTTAAGTCCGTTTCAATTTCTTTTAATTCTTCCGGTGAAAAATCAGTTAGTAATTCTGAGTATTTCAAAATCAAAGCGTCAGGAATACTCATGAGTTTGCCGAACATATCTTTTGCGCTGTCGGTAAGTGAAATGCAATGTTCCGGGTAAGTTTTTGACATTTTAACCAGACCGTCTGTGCCTTCAATAAGGGGCAGAAGCATTACGAGCTGCGGGTATTTTTTGCCGTAGGCTGCCTGAATATCGCGCCCTAAAAGCGTATTAAAGCGCTGATCCGTGCCGCCAAATTCTATGTCCGCGTCAATTGCCACAGAATCGTAAGCCTGCATCAGCGGATAGAAAAATTCGTGTACTGAAATAGGCTTGCCTTCGCGGTACCTTTTGGCAAAATCGTCTCTTGTCATCATCTGGGCAACGGTAATCTTACCGGCAAGTTGTAAAAGTTCAATAAAATTTAATTTATGAAGCCAGTCAGCATTGTTAACAACTTCAGCTTTTGAAACATCAATAACTTTTGAAATTTGTTCAAAGTAGCTTTCGGCATTTTCTTCAACCTGTTCTTTTGTAAGGCTGGGGCGTGTTTCGGATTTGCCGGAAGGGTCGCCGACCATTGCGGTTGCGCCGCCGACTATTAAGACAATTTTATGTCCGAGATTTTGGAATTCCCGTAATTTCCTCAATACAACCGTATGCCCGAGATGCAGGTCGGGGCGTGTCGGGTCCATGCCGAGTTTTACCCTCAGCGCAGTGTTTGTATCTGAGGCGTGCTGCAATTTTGATGCTAACTCTTCCACGCCGCCCGGAAGAACTTCTGTACTTCTTGCCAGTTTTGCCGCCTGTTCCATAAATTCTTGTCTAACCATAAATTTCCCTTTTTTATTATTATATTACAAAAACAGGGGATTAAGCGAACAGGGATGAGCAAAGAGGGAAAATTCCCGCCCTCTCCCTGCGGGAGAGGATGCAAACACTTAGCGAAACCGCAGGAAGAGCTTAGTGTTTGGGGTGAGGGAACAGCAATAAAGCCTGACCGCAGCTTCACCTGAATTTTTGTTGAGGTAATCGAACTATTGTCACTTTTTTATAAATTCTAAATTATAACCAAGAATATCCGCTATTGCAAACCCCTCTTGCAGTGTAACTTTTCCGCGCCGTATTTTGGTGGTTAAGCCGCTTTGGGTATAGTTTGTACCGGTTTTTTCGCTCAGCAGAACAGCTAGTTTTTTAATAGTAATACCATTTAGAGCCAATAATGATTTAATATATTTACTTATATCCATTTTATAATTATATTTAACTTGACAAAAAAGAAGCTGTGAGTTACTATATTAGTCAATATGAATGAATTCATGCATATAGCGTGATTATATAAATTAAAGGGAGATGACTATGAAAGACTTAGCATACACTTGCGCAACAAAAACAGCCTTTACTTTAGCTGAAGTATTAATTACTTTGGGCATAATCGGCGTAGTTGCGTCGCTGACCATGCCAACACTTATACAAAACTATCAGGAAAAGGCAACCGTTGTTAAACTAAAAAAGATTTATTCAATGCTATCGCAGGCATACCAATCCGCTTCAATGGAGAACGGAGACCCGACAAATTGGGGATTAAAAGATACAACGGACACCACATCCGAAGGGTCAAGAAACCTCTATAATATCTTGATACAA
>JAISCP010000061.1 GCA_031265495.1 Heliobacteriaceae bacterium
TGCCCTCAAGGGGAGGGTAGCTCACTCATTCTTCGCCTGTTCGCTTTGTAAACCATTCAACCTTTCAACTATTCAACTTCATTAAGCTTTACTTCCCCGTACAGAAGGCAGATGCTGAAATAAATTCAGCATGACAGGGAGGTTATAGTGTGCTGTGGCAATCCTTTGCTGTTCCCTCTTTCCTGTTTACTATTAACTAATTTAGCTATCCCTCCAGCCCTCCATACCTCTTATTCACCATATTCACTGCTGCTGTGAATTTTGCGGCGCATAAGCGGATAATTGCAAAAGGCTTTACATCGCTATGGTTTTGGTATACGATATACCTATGGACAAAGAAGACTTGAAATACAGAAGGATTTTGTTAAAAATAAGCGGTGAAGCATTACTGGGTGAGCAGCAATTCGGGATTGACCAGACTCAGGTGAAAAAGATTGCCAAAGAGATAAGCGATGCACGGATTGAGGGTGCGGAAATCGCTGTTGTAGTCGGCGGCGGTAATATTTTTCGCGGCATGAGGAATAGCGCAAAGCTCGGTATGGACCAGGCGTCAGGTGATTACATGGGCATGCTTGCAACGGTAATGAACGCTATTGCTCTGCAAAGCGCCTTAAATCAAATGAGTATTCCATGCCGCGTACAAAGCGCGATTGCTATGAACCAAATTGCGGAACCCTATGTCCGCCACAGAGCAATCCGCCATCTTGAAAAAGGCAGAGTAGTTATATTTGCGGCGGGAACCGGAAATCCTTTCTTTACAACCGATACGGCGGCAGCGCTCCGTGCTTCCGAAATTAATGCGGAAGTCATGCTTATGGCAAAGAACGGTGTTGACGGGGTTTATTCCGACGACCCGAGAACAAATTCCGAAGCCGTAAAGTTAGAAAAAATTGTTTATGACGATATTATAAAAAACAGCTTAAAAGTTATGGATACATCGGCCTGCGCATTGTGCCGGCAAAACAATATTCCTATTGTGGTTTTTGATTTTGAGGAAGAAGGCGCAATAGTGAACATTCTGAAACATAAGGATATCGGAACGTATATCGGAGGATAACTAAAGGAGAGATGAAAAATGTCAGAAGAAGCATTAGAAGAATTATTTTTATTTGGTGAAGAAAAAATGGAAAAAGCGCTTAACCAGCTCAGGAAAGAATTCGGTTCCATTCGTTCCGGCCGCGCAAATCCTATGATTTTAGATAAAGTTACGGTGGATTACTACGGCGCGCCGACGCCTTTAAGGCAGATGTCTCAGGTTACGGTGCAGGACGGGATAACTCTGGTGATTTCTCCTTACGATAAATCTGTCATAAAAGATATTGAAAAAGCTCTTATCAAGGCTGAAATAGGGGTTGCTCCGAACAGCGACGGCATGGTTATCCGGCTGACTTTCCCGCCGTTGACCGAAGAACGGAGACGCGAAATTTCAAAAGATGTCAAAAAGCTGGGTGAAGACGCTAAAGTTGCAGTCAGAAACATCCGCCGTGATATGACGGATGATTTGAAGAAACTCGAAAAATCCGAAAACCTGCCGGAAGATGTGGTTAAAGATAACCATGACGAAATCCAGAAGTTGACGGACAAATATACAAGGATGATTGATTCCGCAGCGGCGGAAAAAGAAAAAGAGGTTTTAACCGTATAATGAATATACCGGGCTTGAATACTAATGCAACCAGAATGCTGACTGGTCTTATATTAGGTACTATTGCGTTAGCTTGTATTGTATACGGCGGTTTTGCCCTGCTGGCCCTGCTGGCAGTGGTCATTTATTTCGGAACTGTGGAATATGTAAAAATTCTTGAATACAAAGGGTTTTATCCGAGCTTGCGGACTATGTTCGGAGCGGAGATAATTCTTGCCGCGGTTGCATACTACAGCCGGCAGGATTTAGTTGCTATTGCGCTCACTATTTGTACAATGGGTGCATTTATGTGGGTGCTTTTTCGGGGCAGACAGCCGTATATTGCAAATGTTGCAACAACTATTTTAGGCTTTGTTTACGCAGGCTGGTTTCCGCTGCACCTGCTGTTTTTAAGAAAATTAAGTTCTCCGGTTTATAACGACGGTCTGGGGTTTGTCATAATGATGTTTACGATAATTTTGTTGACTGATATTGGCTCGTACTACACGGGCAAAAAGTTCGGCAAACATAAACTGGCGCCGGTTATCAGTCCGAATAAAACAATAGAGGGTTCTGTGGGCGGTTCGTTATGGGCGGTTGCGGGAGCGCTGCTTGTCGGACTTGTTCTTGGTGTGGAGTGGAGCCACTGCATTATAATCGGCTTGCTGTGCACGGCTGCGGCGCAGCTTGGCGACTTGTCGGAATCCTTAATTAAACGTGACGCGGGCGTGAAAGACTCAGGCGACGCCCTGCCCGGACACGGCGGCTTTATGGACAGAACCGACAGCTTTATTTTTACAATACCGGTTATGTACTATTATTGTAAATATTTTATTTTCTCAGACAGCGCCGTAATGATATTGAAACACATTCAGGAATTGATTTAGCTATAAAATAAAAGGATTATTATGATTGAAGAGATTTTCGGGATAAGTATTGAAAATAAAGAGTTATTTGCCAAAGCGCTGCGGCATACTTCCTACACAAAAGAGCATGAAATGGATGTGCTTGAAAGCTATGAGCGTCTGGAGTTTCTGGGGGACGCTGTGCTAAAGCTTGTAATTTCAGAGATTTTGTACAAAAAATACCCTGAATATCAAGAGGGTGAGTTGACAAAAATCCGCTCAGTAGTAGTTTCTGACAATTTTTTGAGTAAAATTGCCTGTGATATAGGACTTGAGCAGCTTGTTTTTCTCGGAACAAACGAGGAAAAAAACGGACTGCGCAAGCTGGAATCTATTTGTGCATGTGTGTTTGAGGCCGTTCTGGGCGCGTATTATACTGACGGAAAATTTCAGGAGCTTTCAGTGTTTATGGAGGAGCTTTTTACGCCTTACATTGAAGATATTGACAAGAATTTTCTAAAATATAACGCAAAATCAGTGCTTCAGGAGTATACGCAGGGGTTGAGCAAAGAAATACCGGTTTATGAAATTATTGATGAAACAGGACCTGCGCATGACAAAACTTTTACGGTAGAGGTTTCGTATAAGGGAGAAGCTGTTGCGCAGGGCAGCGGACATTCCAAAAAAGAAGCCGAGCAGGAATGCGCCTTAAAAGCATGTGAAAAATTGGGGGTTTTGCAGTGCAAAAAGTGATTATTTCGCCGTCGCTGCTGTCGGCGGATTTTGCAAATCTTGAAAGAGATATTAAACTGGTAGAAAAAGCCGGTGCGGATTGGCTTCATATTGATGTTATGGACGGGCATTTTGTACCGAATATTACAATGGGAATTCCGGCTGTGTCTTCGATTAAAAAAGCGGCAGGCATACCGCTGGACGTACATTTGATGATTGAAAACCCTGAAAAATTTATTGAACGGTTTGCTTTGGCCGGAGCGGATATTTTGACTTTTCATTTTGAAGCGGTCGCGGATGTTTTGAAAGTAATTAATAAAATTAAGTCATTCGGGGTGAAGGCAGGGCTTTCTATTAAGCCGGATACGGCTCCTGAGGAAATATTGGAGTTTCTGCCGTATTTGGATTTGCTGCTTGTTATGACGGTAGAACCGGGTTTTGGCGGCCAGGAGTTTAGGGAAGATTGCGCGCGCAAGATTGCTGTTATAAAACGTCATGCTTCCGAAAATCTGATTATTCAGGTTGATGGAGGTATAAACGCACAAACAGCGCGGATTTGTACCGATTTAGGCGCAAATTCTCTGGTAGCCGGCAATTACATTTACAAATCCGCAGATGCCGAAGCCGCAATACAAGCGCTTAGGAAAGGTGACTAAGTTACTAGAGTTGAGTAGTTTACAAAACTCGCTGCCACTTAAATAAGTATAAGACATGGTAAATAAATGCATCAAAATTTTCAAATAGATTTAATAGTCGACTTTATTTGCTTGTGTCATAAAGTTCTTTTAAAGTAAGAAGTTTTTGTGCAACTGTCGGATTGGTAATAAATGTATTCAATTCGGAGCGTATTAAATCAGTTAATTCGTAACTGTAATTTGCAGATTTTGTATTTAACATTTTTGAAGTATTTTAACCAAATAATTTTTCAACAGCTTCTTCTCCCAAGCACTTTACCCTAATGTTTTTTATCGCTTTATCATATTTTTCTGTTGAAAGTCCTATTTTTGCAGCCCAAGCTTTTATACGGGTATATAATTGAATTTCTATTTTTGCTCTTTCCCAATTATCAACACCGGTTTCATCTGCCTGTTTTACAAACTCATCATGATGCACCTCAAGAATTTTAATGTGTTTTTTAACAAGAGCATCAATAGGTTTGTTGTTTTTTTCAGCTGTTTGAATTTGTTGCACTATTTGCTGGCTTTTTAGTATTAAATCATCTGTATATTTCATAATTATCTTTCCTTATTTTTTTGCTACACTTAAGCTTACCATATATTTTATTAATTCATCCAACGGAATTTGGGTTATTATTGTTTCGTTATGCGGGTTGCTTATTTTTACAATTCGGTTATTGTGATCATAGCCTCTTATTGAATAAGCATGAGATGATACTAAATTATAGTCAATATTTAATAAACTTTCAGCGGCTTCTCCTTTTTTAGGAATTGTAGCGAAATTTAATAAGCAGTTTGGATCATTCGTATATGTTTTTAAGTGAGTTTCAATAGTTTGAATAGCTTGAGGAGTTCTTACCGGAGGTAAGGGAATTATTACGGATTGATTAGAAATATTGTTCGGGTTAACTTTTGTTGTGGGTTCAGAATACTTTAATCCGAAAAGCTCATGCATTGCCCGAGAACTTAGTCCGCTGACAATTCGTTCTGCTAAAGCCTGCGGTTTTGTATCCGATGTCAGCGACAATAGCGGATCTGCCATTTCATCTCTAAATGCAGTTCGAGCATAAGCTTGTTCTATCATCTGAGCTCCTTTAGAGCCGTTAATGTGCTTATTTTTTTGAGCAAGTGTTATAGCACCGTCTTTGAAAGTAGTTGAGCCGTTATACTCTTCATAAGCTTTTATTGTGACTATTATATCATTGCCGTCTTGTTTAAACAGTTGATACAAATCCGCTCTGTAAAGAGGATTTGCCATTGCATTTGAAATAGCGGATACAAGGTAGCAATTGCCTGTTTGACCTTGAATAGTTGTAAATCGTTTCACAGGCGGGAATAGCTCCAGATATTTTTCTTTGGTCATTTGCCATTCTATAAGGTTTTCTCCATCATTTATATACATTTTTTCGCCGACACAAATTGCATCGCCTGTTTGGGTTTTTCCAAACACTTCATTAAGAGGCATTGACTTATCGAACTCAGGAAGAATTGATTCACCTGCTTTTACTTTTGCTAAATCGGCATAAACAAGGCCGGATAAATCCGAGTTGTGATTTAATAAATAGAGTGTTTTTCTGTCTAATTCGCCGTTTCTAATCATGCCCATAAAACCGCTGGATTCAAGTTTTTCCATTGTTTCTTTGTATTTTACGGGGTCTTTTATGCTCATTTCAAGAAGAGATTTATAAGCGCTAAGATCTGTTAAATATTTTGTTTTAGCTTTATCTAGCAGCTGATTATATTTTATATTAATTGAATTTGTTTTTGCAGGGTTTGCATTATATTCGTTTTGATAGTTTTGTATTATATTTTGAGATTCTACGTTATATTTTATTGTTAATTCTTGGGTAAGTCTTTCATAATATGTATCTATTTTGGCAAAATTCTCCTGAAGCTTAAACTCAGGCAAATCTTTTGTTAACAACATTTTTCTAAAAGTAGTTCCGGTATTTGCTCCGATTTGAAGGCTATGTCTAAGAAAATCGATATTGTTTTCGGTTACAGAATTTAAACTGAATGCTAAATTCAGACCGTTAATATTATTTGTTTTTTCCTTTAAATATTTATTGCATATGTCTTCCAGTAATTTTTGGTCTTTAAATTTTTTTTGAAATTCTGCACATTTCGCAAAGCTGTCCATATGGTATTGACCCGGATTGCGTTCACTCATTGCTATAAATGTATTAATAAAAGGGACATCCAAAATCACATTTCCGTTTTCATCTATAATGTTTTTTACAATGTCATGCAGCTGTATTGCAGAACCTCCGTTTATCTTTAATACTTTTTCCACAATTTCGGGGTGTTTTTGTGCCATTCGTATTGATTCAATCATTTTGCCGTTATATTTGCTTCTTTCAGAATCTTTAACAAACAAGTCTTTGGTTTCAATATTCTTTTCAATATTTTTTGTTGTTATTTTTATAAGCTCAAGAGTTTTTTGCATCACTGCCTGATTAGGAGCAGTTTCGACTGCACTGAGAATCTCATCCGCTTTGGACGGGTCAAGTTCAATAATGTCTCTTATAATCTTTTCATCATAATTGTTTAATTTCGCAATTCTTGCATTAGCTGCATTTTCTATACCTTCAAATTTATTATAGAAAAAATTTTCATCAATTTTTGTATCGTAGCTTATATCTTTAAGTAATCCACAATTGAGTTTACCGCTTTTTATTTCTTTATATCCTTTTGATACGACCAGAGCATCATAGCCGGAAGGGTTGGTGTGTTTCATCAATGCAAGACTTAACGCAATTGAATTACGAGTTTTATTGTCTATATTAGTTTGATTTTGTAGTGTTTTCAGAGTTTTCATATATTCTGTTTGTACTTTTTTCAGCTCAAGCGGCTTGCTGCAAATATCCAGCGCAAGATGAGGGTCTTTAACAGTGTTGCAAATGCCTATAGCAACGGGCATTTGGCTTACTGATAACGGGTTATTTAACTTAGCGATTGGGCCTAAGAGTTGATTTTTAATCTCAGAAGGATAGTTATTAAATTCAGAATTTGACGTTTTTGAAAAGCCGATAAACTGTTCAAGTTTTGTAACATATTCAACTAAAAGACAACCAGCGCCGTTGGGCGTTTTATTAAGTCCTTCATTATTAAATTTCGGTATAAATTTTTCAAATTCGCCTATATTTTTATCATTTAATCTACAAAGCGGTGTTAAATCAAAAGCTCCGTTTCCGAGTATTTCTTTCGGGCGGACATATTTTTCCATCGCAGAAAAAATAAAATTAAGCGTATTTGGCTGATTCGTTAATGCATCAACGTCTTTTATATTAGTTAGCATTGATTTTACTGCGGTTAGTTCAGGAGGGACATCACTTGCATGAGCTACTTTTTTCAGATAGTCAACACTTTTTGAAATATCAAAAGTACCGTCAGGATTTTTTAAATGTCCGACATCAAATGTTCTTATAGTTCCTCTTGTATTATCTTTTCCTATTTGTACAATTGAAAAAGCGTCTTTCATCACAATAGTTTCATTGTTTAACTTATCAAGTGAGTGGATATATAATTGCAGCTGTTGAGAATCTTTTATATGTTCAAAAGGTATATCTTTATATTCCGGTTTCCAGTTTTTCATAAGCCAAGGTAAATTTGCACTTGGGAAACCAATTTCTTCAAGCCTTTTGAAAGGAATATTCACTGCATCAGGATTATCTGCCAGCAATTTATAAGTATTTTGTTTTAGAATAAGAGGCTGTTTGTCTATCATCTCTTGTATTTCGTGTGTTTTTTCAAGAGAAATATTTTGCTCTTTTGCCAGTTCCGCTAATAGCGTTTCATTTTTATCTGTTTGTGCTTCAGGTTTAACTTCGCGGCTTGGTTTGGCGCCGGATTCTTCAACTTTTGTTTCGGCCTTTGTTTCAACTTTTACTTCTGTCTTTACTTCGGCCTTCGGGCTGTTCATCATAAGGTTATTGCAAAAGCCTATGACTTCCTGCGGGCTCGACGCAAGCGCACGCTTACCGTCAGGCATTGTTACCTCGTAAACCTCACGCCCCTCAATCGCTGCCCTTTTAATACGCACGCTCTCAAGCAGCGCAGCGTCCTTTAACGTTTGATCCACTAAAGCTTGTTGGGCAAG
>JAISCP010000070.1 GCA_031265495.1 Heliobacteriaceae bacterium
GACAAGAAAATAGATGCAGCAGTTGTTAGCGTGAAGGAACAGTGCCGGATCCTGAAACGAGTTCAGGATGACGCGGCGGCGGTTCAAACCAGAGTAGCAAAACTTGAAAAAGAGAACAAACAGCTAAAAGCCCAAAATGAGATTCTGAAACAAGTTCAGAATGACATGTCGAAACAAAACAAAGCTCTTGAGGCACGGCTTTCCGGACTTGAGGCGAAGATTAGTAAATAGTGAATAGGAAACAGGGAACAGCAAAGGATTGTCAAAAACCTGCCATAACCTTCCTGTCACCCTGAACTCGTTTCAGGGTCTGCCAATGGTTGATAAAAACTGTTATGATATATCAGTAAACGGTACCCAAACATCTTTCGGAAAATATTTTGTAAGAATAGTGCTTCTAAATGGTACGCATGTTAATATAGGAGAAAATTCAAATCTGACGTCACAGTTAATGGATATTGATATTAACGGTTCAAAAGCTCCTAACAAATACGGAATTGACCAATTTCGTTTTCAGTCGGATAAAAGACTTTTCGGATACCAGTATTCACCGTCCGTAGCAGCGGAAGAATGGACTGCCGATTTCAGAGCGGCAGCCAAAAAAGCCTGCGAAACTTATCCCAAAAGCTGCTCTGCTTTAATTATATCTGACGGCTGGAAAATTCCTGATGACTACCCGGTTAAATTATAATTGCAATAATTCTTAAATTTCATCCCCTTGTTTTTTAAATTTCAGCAAGTATAATTTTAATGTAGTGTGCTAAGAGAGGTTATTTAATGCTTAAATTAAATTACAAAAATACCGATGCAATGGTAATTGGTTATGAAAATGGTTTAGAAATTGAAAAAGAATTTATGAATTACCAAGGCAGAATTGCCGAGATTATTTCAGATTTAAACAGGCGGAAAGACGTACCCGGTCAATGGCTTCAATGGATGAACCTGGGTTACAGCGAAGAAACAGTCTGGTACGTTAAAGAATATGCTTCAATGGTTAAAGATAAATTTGAAAATGTTCTTATTCTTGGCATCGGTGGGTCGGCTTTAGGCGGCATTGCCGTGACCGAAGCGCTTTTAAAACCTTACTGGAATTTATTGTCTGAAGAGCAAAGAGGCGGTCTGCCCAAAATTTTCTTCCTTGATAATATCGACCCTGATGCGATTTCAGGCCTGCTGGATGTTCTTGATTTGAAAAAGACTCTGGTTAATGTAATTACCAAATCGGGTTCAACAGCCGAAACAATGTCGCAGTTTATGATAGTTAAAGACAGACTGGAAAAAGAGCTCGACGATAACTATAGAAATAATATTGTCGTGACAACTGATAAAAGAACAGGTATTCTGCGCCAGATTGCAGAACAGGAAGGCTACAAAACTTTTGTTGTTCCTGACGATGTGGGCGGAAGATTTTCGGTGTTTTCGGCTGTCGGCTTGCTGCCGTTTGGCCTTGTCGGAATAAACATTGATGAATTGCTTAATGGTATTAAGGATATGGATTTGGCGCTGAAAAATACCGATATTAACCAAAATATAGCGGCGCAGAATGCTTTAATTCATTACCTGCTGGACACCCGTAAAGGTAAAAACCTGTCTGTTATGATGCCTTACTCAAGCCGTTTGAAATATGTTTCAGACTGGTACGTGCAGCTCTGGGCAGAATCTTTAGGCAAGGATAAAAATAAAAACGGTGAAACAGTTAATATCGGACCTACTCCTCTGAAAGCTCTCGGCGCAACAGACCAGCATTCCCAAATCCAGCTTTATAATGAAGGACCTAACAACAAAATTATTAACTTTATACGTGTGGAAAAATTTAATACTAACCTGGAAATTCCAAAGATATTTGAATACACGGGTATCGGATATCTTGGCGGAAAAACAGTTAACCAGCTGCTGGACGCGGAAGCTGATTCAACAAGGGTTGCTCTTTCCGATTACAACAGACCTACCATAACTATTACACTGCCTGCAATTAATGAGTATTGCATAGCGCAGCTGCTGTATATGCTGGAAGTTCAGACTGCAATTGCCGGTGAGTTATATAATATTGATACTTTCAACCAGCCCGGAGTGGAGCAGGCTAAAAATTATACTTATGCATTAATGGGTCGTGCGGGGTACGAAGAATCCGCACAGGCTTTGCAGAAAAAACTGACCGTGGTTTAGTTTACGTAATTTCAGTACTTTTCCCTTTTCCGGAAAAGCGGTTGAGGGTTTTATTGATACCGTCATTGCGAGGAGCTTGCGACGAAGCAATCCAGAAAATTTAGAACTTCCAAGTCAAGCCCAACTGAAAGCCAACGCCTGTTCTGCCACCGTTGCGAATTACAAATTGAACGTAAGAAGACAATCTGTCTTTCCAAGTCTTCGTTGCTCCTACGCCGTATTCAAGATACCCGTGACGCATACTTAAGCCCGGAAGGTTAACTGAGCCCGCATGGCCTCCAACGCTGTCATTTATGTTATACATATACAACGCTGTAAGGTAAACACTCCAAGTTTCTCTGCCGTAAATAAGGTTTAAACCCGGCGCTACGTTTATCCCGTTCAATAAGCCTGAATTCATGGAAAGCGCTCCGTAGTTAGAATACCAGTTCTGTTTGCCGAAGATATTGTAACTCGCAAGTAAATTAGGCTGAATAATGAAGTTTCTGAACGGATGGAAGTTATATGCGCCCTTAACTGCTGTTCCCGCAAACCAATTACCTGTGTTTTCAGTGTTGCCGGCTACGGACATTTCGTTATTGTAACCTCCGCCGTAAGCAAGAACTGAACCAATGAAGTCTCCTTTGTTAAAGGTTCCCATAAATCCGCCTTGGCCGCCGTTTTGGTACATAGAGACACCGTTAAAAGTCTGGTGGCCGCCGTTATACGAAATATACGCAGTAGGCAGAAATTTCCAGCCTTTAGACAGCTCAACAACAGGGAAATCTGCTCCTATGATTTGTCCGTATGCATTGTTAGCTACGTTAAGGCCGTGTGTCATAGAAAGTCTTTCAAATGTGGCGTATGTTTTAGTCCAAATAGCTCCGTCTTTTTTGGTGAACTGATACGGAGCAAACATTTCTGTACCCGAAGCATATTTGTTAGCCATTGCTGTTCGTTCATTGCTGTCTAAATATACGTG
>JAISCP010000119.1 GCA_031265495.1 Heliobacteriaceae bacterium
CAAAACACTGATTTCAATAAATTTTGAGGAAGCGGGCAAGCGGCTTCTTGACCCGGCTATTTCCGAAATCAGGGCCGAAGCCTGAGCTAAATTAGTTAATAGTAAACAGGAAAGAGGGACCAGCAAAGGATAGCCCACCTTAACCTCCCTGTCATGCTGAACTTGTTTCAGCATCTGCACATGGTAAGCCACGCCATAACCTCCGCATAATCCAAGACAAATTCAGGATGACGCAGAGGTTGTTGCGTATGACGTAACAGTTGTCAAGGGTAACAGAAATTGGATTTTAGTGTCAACACGCCCTAATTACTTAACATGCACATTGATTATTCATTATAAAAACCTATTTTTTGCGGTTTTCTCGGCTGTTCTATTAAATTGTTCAACGCCTGAACGATTTGTTTAATGGCTTGTTCGTGTTCGGAAAATTTATTGTCAGTGTTTTCAATATGCAGCATGAGGAGCTTGCGGAGTTCCGCTATCTGTCCGTTAACATTATTTTGTGTAAGTGCATAGTTGCGCAATTTCGCGAAAGAACGCATTATTTGAATATTTACATTAATTGCCTGCTCAGAATTCAAAACACTCGAAAGCATAGCTACGCCGTGCTCTGTAAAGGCATAAGGCATAAAACGCCTGCCGCCGCGTTTATGCTTTGATATTCCGTTTTGGAATATCAAAGCATCCCATTCATCTTTTGTAAGCTGGAACATAAAGTCATCAGGGAAGCGTTTAATGTTACGCTTAACAGCTTTGTTTAAGTTAAAAGTCGTTACTCCGTACAGCGTTGCAAGGTCGCTGTCCAGCATTACTTTATGCCCGCGAATTTCGTAAATCAGATTTTGTATAGGGATTAAATCATTTGTCATACTTCACCTCAAAATTTTTCTGCCGTCAGGCTGTCACATCAACCAAAACCCTGTCCAGACAGGCTTTCGGGGAATACTGCCACTCGCGGAAAGTTATCCGGTTAACCTTGCAGCCGCAGCGTTCAAGAATGGACTGTTTTTTCATGTCAGGCGCCGTACATACACGGCTGTCTTCCACTCCGTCAATTTCAACAACAACTTTGTTATCAACAAGTAAATCCACACTGAAACCGGCAATTTCAACTCCTGCCTTCACATCGTGTCCGAGTTCGCGGATTTGTGCGGCAATCTCTTTTTCAAGCCGGTTTTTGTAAATGTTTTCGTCAATTTCAGAATTCAAAACCGCATGCAGGCGGTTCTCGTATTCCTGAATGTATGAAAGGTAATTTCTGAAATGTCCCTGCGGAAGTTCACGCGGATTTTTGGATATAAAATTAATGACTTTTTGGCGTCCGCGCGTAATAGCCACATTAAATAAGTTTGGCTTTTGCAGGAAAATCAGGCTTTGTGCATAACTGTTTTCCGCAAACGCCCATGAAATAAGTATTATATCGCGTTCATCACCCTGAAACGTATGTGCGGTACCGATTTCAATCTGATGTTTTTTAATCATATAGTCGGAAAGCACTCTTGTTACGGAAATTTTCAACTGTTCAACCTGTGCGCGGAACGGGGAAATTATCCCGATAGAAACCGGATTGTCCGGGTTTTTGCGCTCATCTTCCACAATAATGTCATACAGCCTTTTTACAAGCGCTTCAATTTCCGGCAGGTTGCGGGTTGCGTCAAAATCAACCTTGCCTTCCGGTACGTAAACCGTTTCAACGGCTTTTTCGCCGGAAACGTCTTTTTTCATAATGCGCATACGAGTGTTATAGAATTCACTGTTGGAGAAATTTATAATCGGCGGAAGGCTTCTGAAATGTTCGTCAAGCATAACCGAACTCATTGAATAGTAATCCGCCAAATCAAACATGGAATTTGTTCTGAAACTCCACATAAGCCGGTATTTGTCAGGAATGGAGTACTGGCTGAGGAAAGACTGCTCTTTGGCTTTTTCAAGGAAAGACAAGTGCGGCAGCTGCTTGTCATCGCCTACGATTATTGCTTTTTTTGCACGGAACAGCACGGGAAAACAGCTTGCAATATCGCACTGGGAAGCTTCGTCAATAATCGCAACGTCAAACATTCCGGGCTTGAGCGGAAGCGAATCGGATACTGCGTAAGTCGTTGTACACCAGCAGGGGAAGGCTTCCAGAAGCGGTCTGAAATCTTCTTCTTCAAGAATGCTGCTTTGCAGCCGCCGGCGTGAAGTTACGAGAGCTTTTGCGTGAATTTTAAGCCTGTTCCGTTTATTTACATCCCGCAAGAGGATTTTTAAAGCCTCACGGCGGCGCTTTTTCAGAATATTCACCGCAAGGGAAGACTGCTTTGTTTTCATTCCGTGAATTTGTTCGGACAAAACATGAAGATTGCCGGTTTTTTGGATTTCGCTTTCAATTTTATTAAGCCGCCTGCTGAGTGAGGCCAAAGAAAGTTCTTCTTTAAGGCGGGAAAGGTTTGCCGTATCAAAAGATTTTAATTTCAGTGTTCTTTTCAATTGAAAAAGGCTTGTGAAGTTGGCAATACGCGTGAAAATCCCCGCTTTTTCCAAATTTCTTTCAAGAATTTTTATAATACCGCCAATCATATCTATTTCATGTTTTCTCAGGCTGTTCTTGATGAATTGCGCTTCACCGAGAAGCTTTCGGGCTTCTTCAACCTCTGTAAACTTGTTGTGCCAGTCTTTTTCAAGTTTTATTATTTTTTCGCATTTATTTTCAGCTTCTTTAACAGCGTCAAGGTGGTTTTTCATGTCTTTATTATCGGCAAACAGAATATCTTCGGCGTCTTCATCAAGGTAGCCGCTGTCGCTGAGCAGATTGTTCAGTTCGTTGCTCAACTGACGCTGGTAATTAAGCCGTCCTGCGCGCAGCGCCATGTGTGAACCCATTTCGTTAAGGCGTTCGGCAACTACATCAACCGCTTTGTCCATGCGTGAAGCCACAATTACGGTTTTGCCGTTCGCAATCATGTGCGCGGCAAGGTTAACGATAGTCTGGGATTTTCCCGTACCCGGAGGTCCCTGCACTGCAATGAATTTTGAACTTTCAATATTCTTAATAACCTGCTCCTGTGAATCGCTCAGAGAAAGCGGCGTAATCGGGTAAAAGTCAGGTAAATGTTTTATATCCGGCAGTGTAACGGATTTGCCTTTTGACTGCGCGTATTCTTCATTAATAATATTCAGTGCGGTTTCCCTGTAAATCCCGCTGGGCTGCTCGGCAATCCGTGTTAATTCGTGCAGAACTCCTGCGGTTACCGCCGGACGTTTTGTCAAAATAATTGCGCTCTGGTAAGTTACGGCAATTTTTTCAAGCTTTACACTTTGTTTTTGGGCGGTTTGTTCTTCTTCAACAATGTCGCCGGCATTTTCGCCGTCAATTTTTTCCGTCTTATAAAAATCCTTTGAAACATTATCTTCTTCGTTATAATCCGCAATATTGGTACTGATTTCAATTTCAGGGATAAGTGATTTTAAAGTAGTCAGGAAAATACTCAATTTTTCTTGTGTTATAGACAAATCCGGTACAACATCCAGAATTCCTTCCAAAAGCAAATCCACTTCATCGTCATCATCGCTCTTTCTCATTAATGCGGCAAGCGCGCCGGTGTTGAGCGACAGAACCTCGTCAAGCGGAAAGCAGTTGATATTCACGCCGTTGCGCTCCAGCCGGCACGGCATGTATAAAAGCGGGGTTAGAAACTCGTTGTGTTTTTTTGTTTTGGAGCTTTTGCCCACAAGGAAAAGATAACCGTAAATCAGGTATTTATCTTTTGAGCCTAAATCGCTTTGAATCATTAATTCCGTTATTTTGCTGTCCGCTCCGTCAAGCGAAATGTATTCCGCGGCATTTGTGAATAATTCTTCTTCCCGTTTGAGGAAAATCCATTTATTATCCTTATCGCCTTTCAGGTTGCGGAAAGTTGAACTTTTAACTTCTTCGCGCACACAGTCGTGAAGGTACTGGCTGAGTTTTTTGATAAAACTCTGGTTGAACGCCGAATTTATTACTTTTGTTGCCTCTTGAAGCATTTTTTTTATATCCTTTCAAGTCAGTTTAGTAAATAGTAAATAGGGTTGAAAATACTAGTTTCTAGTCTCTAACTCCTAGTCTCTGAGTTTTACCTGTCTGCTTTGCTTGTTTTGTTGAACGCGCTTAGCGATTTTTAAACCTTTCAACTAATCTTTGACTGGATTGCTTCGTCGTAAACTCCTCGCAATGACGGTATCGATAAAAGTTTCCGATGTAAACCGTTCAACCCTTCAACTGTTCAACCTTTCAACTCTGTAACCTTTACAGCCGCCTTTCGTTTATTTACTTGTTAATTATTTTACGCTAAAATAAACCTCATGAACATCATCAATTTAAATGATAATTCTGATAAACTCTATTATGTCGGCGGAGTTGTGCGCGACTTCCTGCTCGGAAAAGAAAGCCGCGATATTGATATTGTCTACGAAGGCAACGCCGTTGATTATTGCCGCAAATTCGGAGAAGTAATACGGGAAAATCCTGAATTCGGAACTATACGCGTGAAAATAGACGGACAGGAGGTTGATTTTGCCTCCACACGCTGTGAAACTTACCCTAAACCCGGTCATTTACCGGCTGCCGCTAAATTCGGATGTTCGCTTAAAGAAGATGTTTTACGCCGGGATTTTACGGTGAATGCACTTGCCATGCGGGTTTCTGACGGCGAAATTATAGACTATGCCGGAGGCAGGCAGGATTTGGAAAATAAAAAACTGAGAGTTCTTCACGATAGAAGTTTTATTGATGACCCCGCGCGTATTATTCGCGGACTTAAATTCTCCGCACGCTTCGGGTTTGAGCTTGAAGAACATACAAAAGCCCTGCAGGATGAGTATCTGGCAAATGTTAACCGTGATATGTGCTATAAACGGATTAAGAAAGAATTGGAAGAAATTTTCGGGAGCGAAGGCAGAATGCAAAACGCTTTTGAAAAATTTATTAATCAGAATATTTATAAACTTATAACGCCTGACGAGGTTAAGCTGCCGGATGTGAATATTGAAAAATTAACCTGTGATTATCCTTGTCCTCTGAGTTGGATTGTCTATGCCGGAGTTTTAGGGGATTTATCAATACTGGGCCTGACCCGTGCCGAGAAAAAAATTCTCGATGATGCAGCCGCCGCTGAAAAACTTAATTTAAAAACGGATTTGGAAATTTATAAGGCATTTGAGAATGCTTCCGTAGAAGCGGTTTTGCTTTATGCAGCGCGGAAAGACGAAAAGATTGCGCGTCATTATCTTGATAATTTACGCGGTATTAAACTTGAAATTAACGGGAATGACCTGAAAAACCTTAATATTAAACCGTCTGCGCATTACGGCGAAATCTTCGATTTTGTGCTGGGTAAAAAGCTTTCAAATCCTGCGCTTACAAAACCGGACGAACTGGAATTGGCTAAATCACAGGTGTTTAGCGGACCGTAATATTAATCCTGTTTCCGGCGAAATCGGGATAATAACATAATGCTGAGCGTCACGTCATCCTGAACGACCAGATTGACCTCTGGTGTTTCAGGGTCTGTCCACCGATAAAAATATACAATCTCTGTAAGGTTTTCTTCCCTGTAAAGGCGGACAGATGCCGGAACAAAATTGAGAAGATAGTGTGACTTGCCAAGTGCCGGATCCTGAAACAAGTTCAGGATGACGTGGCGGTTATGGTGTGAGAGGCTGTTTCTTCATTCCTATTCACCTAAACACTTAGTCACCTAATCACTTAATCACTGATATCAGGGTGACGAAAATAGAATTTTAATGTCGACACTGCCTAGATTTATTCTGTCTTGCGCCACCTCACCTGAATTTTTAAATTCACACTGCGTGTTCATTAAGAAATTCTTCCTCTAAGGAGAGGACTTTAAACCTTTCACCCCTCGTTTCACCGGCATTGTTAACTTTGCATTGTTTCGTCATTGCGAGGAGGGCGTAAGCCCGACGCGGCAATCCAGTAAAATCCACTGTTTTGACTGGATTGCTTCGTTGCTTGCTGCGCAAGCGCCTCGCAATGACAAAGCAATAGAAAGTTAACACTCTCCGTTTCACTCGGGCTAAAGCCTGATTATTTCTGATTGTGCTAAAAGAGCAGTTCCGCCAACATTAACCGAAGTAATTTGTTCATTATCAAAATCCAAACTTGCCAGTATTTCCGAGGGTTTGTTCATAGAATAACCCTGCTCAAATATCAGTTTTTTTGCAGTCTGCCTGTTTATTTGCCCGTATTTAAATAGGTAGCAGGATAAAGCGCCGCTCGCTGTGCCGGTTGCAGACTCTTCCGGGATTTCATATAAAGGAGCAAAATTACGGCAATGTGCGGCAGCGTAAAACATTGTCTCCGGCGTAAATGCATGTACACCGATTGTATTATATTTTTTACTCAATTCTGATATTACGTCAAAATTAGGTTTCATATTCAAAAGCGTTTCAAGATGCTTTACGGGGATAATAATATCACGCAAACCCGTTGACACAACCTGTGCAGGCAAATCTTCAATTAAATCTTCTTTTTTCAAGTTTAAAGCGCGTAAAATTTCATTTTGAGAAACAATTTCAGAATACTCAGGCAAATTTTGAGTCATAAAAACATTGTCTTTTTGTATTTTAATATCAATTTCGCCTGCCTTTGTATTGAGTTTATAGCTGCCGTCAATAATCATATTTTTGTTCTTCAAAAGATAAAACGCCGCTATTGTAGCATGGCCGCATAAGTCAACTTCGGCGCTTGGAGTAAAGTACCTGATTTCGTAGTGTTTTTCATCAATTTTGTTTAAAAATGCAGTTTCAGAAAACCCGGCTTCTCTTGCTATATCCAACATGCACTGTTCGGAACAATCTAAGCCTAAAACCACACCCGCAGGATTTCCGCCATCTTGATTTTTAGCAAAAGAGTTGACTACAAAAACTTCAATATTCATTACTTAATTATATTACAAATATAAAATGTAATTGAATGCTTAGTTTGAGTAATTGAGCTTTTTCTCAAAATCCTTTTAAAATATTTTCAGATTTGCTCCCCAATATTGGGTTTGAATTTTGAAAATGGTTACTATTAAAAATGCTCACGTCTATCGCGGGCACAGGAAAGCCCTTTTTCGAGTTTAGGTGTGTTTTCCTTGTTTTTGGAGCAATTTTTTGCGGAATAACGCGGCATTGCTTTCCGGCAAGCGCCGCCAATTATCCACTGGTGTCGAGCTTCTGCTGCATTTTTGGCACAACGGGAATTTTCTTATACCTTGCATCAGCATTTCTCTGGTTTTTACAAATTTTTCGTTCGTCCAAATTTCGGATATGGATTTTTTGGTTACGCTGCCCCAATTTATCTGTGAGTCAAAATCATCACAGCACAATGAAACGGTGCCGTCCGTTTCAACGGACATTGACCTGGAAACCACAGCACAGGGAGCATTGGCAGATATTTCATTCGGAATATTTGTAAGTGCGCCCGCGCGGTTCATAAGTACAACTTCATCATTGTACCGCACAAAAACCCCATCAAGCAGTTTATCAGGAATCTCTGTTAGTTTGTCCATAAAACCTTTGGGCGTATGTTGTGTTACCACTATTGTATCAATCCCGGCAGCTTTCAGACTTTTTAATCTTTCTGTATTTAACAGGGTTCCGTTTGTAAAAAGCTCTGTTTCAATATTTTTTAACATGCTTTTAGCTTTACGTATGTAGGCTTCAACAGGCGCAAGCAGCGGTTCATTGTACCGGTGGAACATAATTATATCATCATAATCTATATCTTTTAAATCATTCAGAATTTTTTCGAATAATTGAATAGGCATGAGCTGTTCTTTAGACTGACCTTTAATAAGAGAGTTAGGGCAGTACGAACATCTTAAATTGCAGGCTTTACTAATTCCGACTTCAATTTTGCTGAATGCTCCCGGTAAATTTGTGCCGAAAGTTATATTAGAGTGATGACTAACATTCATGTCGCTATATAAAACCCGTAAAATTTTTTTTTGCTATTATTTAACAGAAAGCTGTCGTTAGTTGATGAATTACTAAACAAATACCGCTCTGATACTTTACAGTTCCGACACCGGATTGACGCAATTCGTGAACTTTGGGCAATGTAATCATGCCGGCATTAGCGCAATAAAAAGTCAAATACCTTAAAATGTATTGACAATACACTCAATGCGAGTTATAATATAAAATAAGGAAATGTGAAAAATGTACGAAATTATAAAAGTTCTTGACACAAAGTTTTATTTCAAAAAGGACTTGAACCCGATTACAAATGAATACGACTACCACATTTGGATAAGACATCTTGTTGAACCGATTGAAGCCATCACAGCATATTTTAACAAAGATACTGCTGCGTATAATGAGCAAAACGACCGCTACGAAGCATTTTCAATCGAAGATGATATGATAGTTTATTACTTTTACAAAAACAACCAAACCAATCAAGTGTTTATTATAACAGCGTTTAGAAAGGGTATGACATGAAAAAATATAAAAAAGAAGAATTATTAAAACAAATTGAAGTCTTGCCGTCTGACCTTACAGCAGAGGAAGAAGCCCTGTTTGACCAAAAAATAGAAACCGCCGAAAATCATCTTGTTAAAATGAAAAGCAACGGCACGGTAAATTTCAGATGGTCAGAATTTGAAATCCACAGAGCAAAAAAAATTGCCGCGAAACTAGGTATGCCATACCAAACATATATTAAAACAGTTCTTGAACATGCCATGAATGATTACGAACAAAAATTTAATCAGGCGTAATTCCTATTATTACCGGAAATTAAAGCGCCGGATTTTTTAAAAAATTCGGCGCTTATTTCTATTGTTGTATGCCTTTGCGCTCTTTGCGCTTGAGAATTTCGTTCGGGTCTGTGGAAAGTTGTGTGTCATCCGGTACAGGATTATTTTTCTTTTCTTCTTCGGGAGGAGGAGCAGCTTGTGGTCTTGGAGCTTCAAAGGCCTCAGGAGGCCGGTTCTCTTGAGCCGGTTCTTCCGGTTTAACTGCGCCGACATTTTCATCAGGAGCTTTTATTGCGCCCGGCTGAGCGGCTTCTTCCTCAACGGGAGGTCTTTCTGTTATAGCTTTGTCTTTATTTGAAAGCTGTTCTTCACTGTCTTTTGCTTCTTGTTTAGGCTTGTCTGTATTTTGTACACCAATACCCTGATTTATTACTGCATCCGCTTCCGCAACTGCGGCTACGTTTGCTTGCATTTGCCCGGCATTGCCTGTTTCGGCGTCTTGACCGGCAGCTGCATCGCCTGTTTTCGTTTCATAAGACACTGCGTCAGGTGCACTGGCGGATGCTGCCATTGCGCCGGTCATTTCTTTTACCTCTTTGGGAACTTCTTGACCTTCTTTTTCTTTCTCTTTAACCTGTGCCGGCGATAACTTTTTCAGTTCATCCAACGGAAGTTTTTTAATCGGCTTTGCGCCTATTGCGTCTACCATGTCTATTCTCCTTATAATTTATTTATATTTATTATACAAATAAGTTTACGGCACAAGTACGCAAAAACTTTAATATTTTGTAAACAAATGTAACAAAAACTATATAATGTGAATATAAAAAGTCAATATTTTTTTGTAAAAAGTTTTTATATATATACGAGAGCAACACAGAAAGGACGAAGAGATGGCTAATACCCTGTTATTTTGCAATGCGGCGGAAACTTATAAAGAAACTTCACAGGCAATTAGTGAAGTTAAATTATCAAATAAAGTTGTAATAAGAAAATCACTTGTCGGAATGATGCAGCAGTCATTTTTTCACGGAGCAAGCAGATTCGGAACTAACTTCATAGCATAGCGGCGGGAAAACCCGCCCGGTTGTTAGAAAATCAAAGGAAATTACGGAATCAGGAACATAAGGAATTAAGGAAAACAGACCGGTCAGCCGGTCTGTTTAATATTCTTCTATCGCTTCTTTTTCCAGATCGTGCTGGCGTTCTCTTGTTTGCTGCACTTTGTTAATGGTTTTCTCTTTTGATACCGAGTTAACCGTATTTGGCATAATTTGCGTAAAATCCAGATTATAGTAAGCCCAAATACCTGCGCCTATTATTAGCGCCCAAAAAATAAATTTACCCATTTTTTACCTCATATATTTTTCTAAGTGTTCTCGTAATTGCTCTTTAATAAGCGGAACATCAGGATTTCTTAAAACAGCGTGCGCCGAGAAAGTAGGAAGTTTTTCCAAACCGCAGAACTGCTGGGTCTTGTGCATGGCCAATATAACTTCGTCCACACTATGCCCTTCATAGAAACCTGAAACTTTTTCAAACGCTTCACCCGGAGATGACCAGGTTAAGGAGTACATGTACTTTTTACCCTTCAGCAGACCGCCTTGCCCGTATTCTTCCGATGAACCGTAGAAAATATTATATTGATAAATTTCATCAATGTATTTTTTTAGTATTCCGGGAAAAGCGAACCAGTTAATCGGAGTTTGGAATATAATTGTATCCGCCCACAGAAACTTTTCGATTTCTTCCTGAATATTGTAGCCGTGTTCAACAATCGTGCTTTTAACCTCATTATCGGGGGTTAAAGTGTTAATTATTTCTTCAAAGAGGGTTTGGTTGAGTTTGCCTTGCGCAAAAGGATAATATTTGTGCCCGTTTATAACAAAAATTTTCATAATATATAATTATATAACATGTTTTTGAACAAGGTCAAGTAAATTACTGTTTTTTAACATTTTTTAAAAAACGGAACTCACCCTCAATTAGCGGGCAGTGTTAACTTCTCATTTATTCGTCATTGCGAGGACGAATGTAATGAGGACGAAGCAATCCAGTAAATTCAACGGTTTTGACTGGATTGCTTCGCTGCGCTCGCAATGACATATCAATGAAAAATTGACACTCTCGTATGGAGAGGGAACCAATTTTAACCATGCATAAAGGGACTATTCCGTACCATTTTAAATAGTTATAACTTTCGCAGCAACGGTATCCGTGAATGCCTTGTCATGTTCGACAAAAATAATTGACAGCTCAAATTTAAGCAGCAGGTTTTCAATCTGTATTCGCGACATAATATCAATAAAATTCAACGGTTCATCCCATATATAAAGATGCGCCTGTTCGCAAAGACTGCGTGCAATCAGAACTTTCTTCTTCTGTCCGTCGCTAAAACTTTTCATATCTTTTTCGAATTGTCCGCGTGAAAAATCGAGCTTGCTCAATATAGTCTTAAAAAGCGTTTCATCAATTTTGTTTTCGCGTGCAAAGTCGTTCAGACTGCCTTTCAGAAACGAAGCGTCCTGAGGAACATAAGAAATAATAAGGTTTGAACATTTGTATAAATTTCCGGTGTATTTAATATTTTCACCGCACAGCAGTTTCAGCAGGGTTGATTTTCCGCATCCGTTTTTGCCTTGCAGCGCTATACGTTCGCGCTGATTAATCGTAAAATTTATTCCGCCGCAAACTTTGTTATTACCGTAAAATAAATCAACATTCTCAAGCGAAATAAGGCTTTGGGAATAGTGTTTAAGAGGCTTAATCTTTAAGTCTTCCGCTTCGTCAATATTTTTGAGAAGCTTTGATTTTTCGTCAATCAGGTTTGTGTTGCGGCGTTCAATGTTTTTTGAAGTTTTCATCATTTTTGCTGATTTATGCCCTATGTAGCCTTTGTCCACCGGACCCATTCCGTATTTATCGCTTTCAAGCTTGTCTGAGCGCGCTGCGGCTTTTTTTGCCGCCTTATCAAGCCGTTTAACTTCACGTTTAATTTTTTCATTCCCGGCAAGCTCGTATTCATCCTGTAATGTTTTATTGTAAAACCATGATGAAAAATTCCCTTTTTGAATTTCAATATTTGACTTGTTTATAGAAAGAATATGGTCAACGCAGTTGTCCAAAAATGCACGGTCATGCGAAACAAGAATAAAGCCCTTTTTCGACTGCAGATATTTACTGACGATTTGCCGTCCTTTGCAGTCAAGGTGGTTTGTGGGTTCATCTATAAGCAAAAACCCGTTGTCATTCAGGAAAAGCGCAGCAAGCATAATCTTTGTCCGCTCGCCTTCGGAAAGCGTTTCAAACGGGCGGTACAGAACTTCATCCGAAACCTCAAGCAGTGACAGCTCACGCTCCAGCTGCCAGAGTGCAAAGTCAGAGTGTAATCTTGCGATGTCAAGTGTGTTCAGGGTTTTGTCTTTTATAACGCAGGGGAAATATTCAAAGCGAATTTTTCCCGAAATTGTTCCCTGATAATCAAGTTTGCCCGATAAAAGGTTTAAAAACGTTGTTTTTCCCCGTCCGTTGCGCCCGATAAAACCCAATTTCCAGTTTGTATCAAGCTGAAATGAAACATTTTCAAAAATATTTTCATAATCATACGCAAACGTAAGATTTTTTATATCCAATAACGCCATAGAATACCTCTTTCTTGCTAAAGTACAATTAAGTGAATAGGAATGAGGGAACAGGAAAGAGGGGAGAGTCCGCGCTATGCTGAACGATCATACTGTCATCCTGAACTTGTTTCCACAACTGTCCCGTTAAAATTATGAGGTTATCTGGAATACGAATTGGTTCGAGTTTTTCCGGCGTTTTTGTCCGTAATCTCTCATACTCATAATTATTAGTAAAAAACATTCAACAATCTCCACGTCACCCTGAACTTGATTCAGGGTCTATCAGTTTAATTGAAATTGATAGATTCCAAGCCCGGAA
>JAISCP010000120.1 GCA_031265495.1 Heliobacteriaceae bacterium
CAAAACACTGATTTCAATAAATTTTGAGGAAGCGGGCAAGCGGCTTCTTGACCCGGCTATTTCCGAAATCAGGGCCGAAGCCTGAGCTAAATTAGTTAATAGTAAACAGGAAAGAGGGAACAGCAAAGGATAGCCCACCTTAACCTCCCTGTCATGCTGAAATCTATCATATCAGCGTCATTCCGGGCTTGACCCGGAATCTATCAATTTCAATTAAACTGATAGACCCTGAATCAAGTTCAGGGTGACGTGGAGATTGTTGAATGTCTTTTACTAATAATTATGAGCTTAAAAATGAGAGATTACGGACGAAAACGCCGGAAAAACCCGAACCAATTCGCATTCCGGATAACCTCGTGATTTTTACGGGACAGTTCTGGAAACAAGTTCAGGATGACAGGATGGTTAAGGCGGGCTATCCTTTGCTGTTACCTCTTTCCTGTTTACTATTAACTAATTTAGCTATACCTCCAGCCCTCCATACATCCTATTAACTATTTACTATTTCCTAATTACTGCTATAATTTAAACAGGAGGAAATTATGAGAGAGTTTGAACTTAATTTATCAGTTGAAGAACTGGAAAAACGCATTCACAAAGATTATATGACAACGAAAAAGCTGCTTTCAGCCGATGCGCCCGAATACCTTAACCTTGCGCACGGCGATAAGGAGGCTTTGAAATATCTCGTTAAAGCCGCAAATGTTCTGGAAGATATTAACCTGAAAATAGACAGCCATGATAATCTTGAATTCAGAGAATATCTTAAAAAAGAAATTGCAAATGGGAACACACAGGCGGAACTTACCAAAATACTTTTTGACGCGCAAAAAGGTATTAATGCCGTTGACACAGAGACAAATATAATTAATCTTGCAAAAGGAGTGTACGCACTGCCCGGAAAAGGGGTTTATCCGAAAGATTTGGGCAAAGAGGAATTTCATGCAATTTTGATTGAAATGATTAACGCCGGTAAAACAGATGAAGCCGGGAAAATTCTTAACCAGCGTTCCGTTGTTGAACGTGACGGGGATTTGCTAAAAGCTTGTGATTACATTGATTATTTTAAAGATGAGTTTGCGCAAATGGCGGATTTTCTGGATAAAGCAAGCGAAGTTTCGACCAACGCGGATTTTAACGAATACTTAAAATTACAATCAAAAGCGCTCAGAACCGCTGACCCGATGCTGGACGCTTACGCGGATAAAAAGTGGGCGGAACTTCAGGATACTCCGCTGGAATTCACCATTACAAGAGAGAATTACGAGGATGAAATGACTTCCACCGTTCTTGAGAACGAGGAGCTGAAAGAACTGCTCGACAAAAACGGTATAGAGCCGGTTTCAAAAGACTTTTTAGGCGGCAGAGCCGGAATTGTGAACAAAAAAGGCACGGAAGCTCTTTTGAAAATCAAAGATTATTTACCGCTGCTGGCGCAGAACATGCCTTATAACGACGAATACGAGCAGAATATCAACATTGACGCCGATACAAACCAGACAATGGCGGATGTTGATTTAGTAATCCTGAGCGGCGATGTAGGCGAATATCGCGGCGGAATAACAGTTGCTGAAAACCTTCCGAATAATGACAAATTATCGCTCACAATCGGCGGGGGCAGACGCAACGTTTACCACCGGCAAATCCGGTTTGTAAGCCAGCCGGAAAAATTGCGGAAACGGCTCGATGCAACTCTTGACCCCGCACAGCATAAATATTATGATACAGAGGCTGAACACACTTTCACCATAGGACACGAGAACGCTCACTCTCTCGGACCGAAAGACGGCGGCGGCGCACTGGGCAAATACCGCAATATAATAGAAGACAACAAAGCTGACATGGGCGCGGTCGCCTTTCTTGACCTTCTTGTTGAAAACGGCATGTACACGCAGGAAGAAGCGGATAAAATCGCTTTTACTTTTGCGGCGGATCTTTTCCTCAAGTCAAAACCCTCGATTAATCAGGCGCACAGAGTTCGCACGGTTATGCAGAATAAATATTTTACGGAAAGAGGAGTTTTGGAACTTAACCGGGAAGGCAAAATTCACATTCACAGGGAAAAAATAATTCCGGCCGCAAAAGAAATGCTTGCGCAGATTGTCCGAATTCAAACAGACAAAGATATTAAAAAAGCGGAAGAATATATTACCGGCAATTTTATCTGGACGCCTGAAATGGAGTTGATTTCCCAAAAATTAAAAGAAGTTAACAAAACTCTCAACGGCAAATTGAAAACCGGGCTTGCCGATTATCTGCTTTCAGCCTGATATGCCCATGCGGAATGATTATGGATACTTTCAAACGCTTCGCATTCAACCTCAAACTCTTGTATAAGCGGGTGAGCGCGTAATTTCAGCACGGCATCGCGCAAAACATCTTCAACAAATTTCGGATTTTCCCAAGCGCGTTCGGTAACATATTTTTCGTCTTCCCGCTTCAAGAGCGGATAAACAGGACAGGAGGCGCAGCTTTCAATCAATTCAATTAAATCCTCCAGCCAGACATGTTCATCATAAGAGACATTAACTTTTACGTAAGCGCGCTGGTTATGCGCGCCGTTCTCAGAAATTTCCTTTGAACATGGGCAAAGAGTGGTTACGGGAACCGCTGTTCCGAGAATAAATTTGTAATCATCCCCGTCTAATTCCCCTCTAAAGCTGCATTCGTAACTCATAGGGGCGGCAAGACCCGTTACGGGTGATTTTTTCTCAATAAAATACTTAAATTTGAATTCCAATTCGCCGCTTTGCGCCTCAAGCGTCCGGATAATATCTTTCAGGCATCCCTTAATATCAATTCCCAAAAGGTTTTTCGCAGTCCAGTCATTCAGAACTTCCACAAAACGCGACATATGGGTGCCTTTATAGTGTCCGGGCAGAGAAACGCTAACCCTTGCACGGGCGCAGACAATCTGGTCGGAATTATTCTTCCTTTGAATTATCAGCGGAAGCTCCAGACGTTTTATTCCGACTTTTTGTATATCAATTTCCCGCGTGTCTTTCTGATTTTGAATATCTTTCATTTTAACATGTTAACATAAAAAAAAGACCTTGTATTCAAGGCCTATCCGTTTAAATAAGAAGAGAGAGCTTTATACTATTATAAAGTGTTTACCCGTCAAAAAATTGCTAAAAACAGAGCAGGAAGTTAATAATTTGTTACATCCGCACGGAAAGACGGAGATATAGAGGGCTGGAGGTATAGAGGTATGGCTAAAATTAGTTGAAGGGTTGAATGCCTCTCCATACGGGAGAGGAAGAATTTCTTAATGAACACACAGTGTGAATTTAGAAATTCAGGTGAGGGGGCGCAAAACAGAATAAATCTCGGGTAGAGTACAGTGTTAAC
>JAISCP010000124.1 GCA_031265495.1 Heliobacteriaceae bacterium
TGCCCTCAAGGGGAGGGTAGCTCACTCATTCTTCGCCTGTTCGCTTTGTAAACCATTCAACCTTTCAACTATTCAACTTCATTAAGCTTTACTTCCCCGTACAGAAGGCAGATGCTGAACGCTGCTTTGCTGCACCCACTATTGTAATCACTCGCAAGCTCGTGAACAATGGATGTGCGAGTTCAGCATGACGTGACGCTCAGCATTATGTTTTTATATTCAATGTCGACACGCCCTAGTCTCTAACCCCCAGTCTCTAATAGAGGGTTTTATTGATATTCAGGTGAAGGGGCGGCAGGATTTCCGGTTACACCGGCATCAGCTTGTGCCCGCTGAGGTTTATGGTATGTATATCGTGGTTAATGTCAGCAAGCTTTGAGCTTTTTACTTCGTTTAAATCCTGCTCCATCAGCCTTCTTGGCGAACCGACCTCCCGGGAATGGTTTCTCAACAAATATGACGGATGGAATATTGCCATTGCCGGATATGTTTTACCCTCAACATTTACATCGAACCATTGTCCTCTTATCTTTGATATTGTTGTTTTTTTATCTCCCTGATAGAAGGATTTTAAAGCAGTTGCTCCGCAAAGCAATATTGCGCGCGGGTTGATTACAGTAATTTGCGCCTCTAAAAATTTTGCACAAGCCGCTATCTCTTCATCAGAAGGAACACGGTTTTCCGGCGGACGGCACTTTACAGTGTTTGTTATATACAAATCTTCTTCGCGTGAAATTCCGGCGTGTGACATAAACTGGCTCAACAATTGCCCTGCACGGCCGACAAAAGGTTTTCCCGTCTCGTCTTCCGTTTCGCCCGGAGCTTCACCTATAAGAACAATCTTTGCGGTTTCAGGATTCCCGTCGGCAAAAACCGGATTGGTTCTTGTTTTGCTAAGTGTACACTCAGTGCATTTCTCACATTTGGACTTTACTATGTCCATACAATCTTTTTTCATGTTTTATCTCCTTTATAATATTTTGACTGCGGCGAAGCTGCTTTCATGTATTTCCCGTGATACTTATCCAGCTCTTTTATCACAACATTTGATAAAATGAATACTGATATTAAGTTTGGCACAGCCAGAAATAAAGTAAATCCATCAGACAGATTAATTATGCTTTTAAAGTTCATTGCCGAGCCTGCAATTATGAATACGCAATATATAACCTGAAAAGTGCGTGTTGTCAGCTTTGTATCGCCAAACAGAAAGTTCCACCCCTTAACCCCGTAATATGAACCGCAAAGCAGCGTGGACAGAACAAAAAACCCTGCAATAATTGTCAGCAAAACAGGAAAAAACGGACAAACGCCCGCAAAAGCCCGGGAGGTTAATTCTATTCCCGCAAGCCCGCCGGCATCCTTATAAACCCCTGAAACCACTATAATAAAAGCCGTTGCGCTTCCGACGATTACCGTATCAACAAACGGCTGGAGCATAGCGATAAAAGCTTGTGCGGCAGGTTTGCTTGTTTTTACCGCCGAAAACGCAATAGGGGCCGTTCCGAGCCCTGCCTCGTTTGCAAACATTGCACGCCTGAACCCCCAGAGCATGCACGCAAAAACTCCGCCCTGAACCGCTTGAGGTTTAAAGGCTTCTTTTATAATCAACACAACGGCTTCCGGTATATGGGTGATATTAAATAAGCAAATGGTAAATGCTGACAGAACATATAATATACACATTACGGGAGTTACTTTTTCCGTAAACCTTCCGATTGCCTTAATTCCGCCGATAACTGTTGCAAAGGTGATTACTGCAATGATTGCACCCAAAAGCCATCCCCGTCCGGCAAAAAAACTTTCCGTACCTCCGGTAACCTCAGTGATTTGTGCAGTCATGGCATTTATTTGAAATAAGTTCCAGCCGCCAATCATTGCCAATACGCAGCAAACAGCGTAGATTTTTGCCAGATAAGGCGCAAACGGCGCGAGCTTTGTATGCTTCAAACCGCCTGTGATGTAATACATCGGCCCGCCTGCTGTCGTACCGTCTTGATTTATTTTTCTGAACTTTATCCCCAAAAGGACTTCGGAAAATTTCAAAGCCATAGAAAAAAAACCGGCAATAACCATCCAGAAAATTACCCCCGGCCCTCCGACAGACACGGCTGCCGCAGAACCCGCTACGTTGCCTATTCCCGCTGATGCGGAAATCGTTGCGGAAAGCGCCTGAAAAGATGAAACTTCTCCTCTTTTTTTCTTCTTTATAATTTCTTTGTGCTTAAAATTTCCGGCAATAAGTTTCAGAGCATGCCTGAATCCCCAAATCCCTATAAATTTTGTACGCAAAGTAAAGTAAAATGCTGCTGTGATTAAAAGTACGACCAGCAGCTGCACCTCCACTCCGTTAATAACAACGGAGTAAAAGATTATTCTTGAAATCCTGTCGGCTGCAGGCGATAATAAACTGTCAATTACGCTATCTAAGTTCATAATCTGATTATATTATAAAAACACAATCAATAGCGAATAGGAAATTAAGAGGTATAGAGGGCTGGAGGGGTAGCTAAATTGGTTGAACGGTTGAATAGGTTGAAAGGCTTACCCTCCCCTTGAGGGATGGTTAACTTTTCATTGCTCTCTCCCTGCGGGAGAGAGTACAAACACTTAGCGAAACCGCAGGTTGAGCTTAGTGTTTGGAGTGAGGGGGCAGTAATAAAGCCTGACCGCCCCCTCACCTGAATTTCTAAATTCACACTGCGTGTTCATTAAGAAATTCTTCCTCTCCCGTATGGAGAGGAATTCAACCTTTCAACTTTTTTTCTTATTCACCTAATCACTTAAATAATGTAGAAATGTAACGATTATAACGAATTGTAAAAATAATTTTAAAACAATTGCAAAATAACGGATAATGCCTTATAGGATAGGATAGGATAGGATAGGAGCCGACTTGTGTCAACCCCCGAAATTTTTCCCTGCCGCTTGTTTTTGTATAAATAAGAGAGTATAAAAACGAGGAGAGAATTATGACACCACCTAATGTACCAATATCATTAAGCCTGGGCAGATTTAGCAAACAAGGACAAGTTCGTATTGAAAACAAAGGCGGAGTACGATATGCAGATTTACAAAAGCAGAAAGATAACAAAGTAAGCGAAGAACTTTTTAAGAGATTTGCAGGTAGTGACGGAATACTCGATAAAAATGAAATGATGCAGCTTATGAAAAATTTGGGTGAAGCAGCAGGCAATGGCAGATTATCCGGGCGTGAAGCTGAAAAATATCTTAAAAGTAACTATAATGGTGTTAAGAGCGAAGAACTTTTTAATTTATTAAAAAGTATAGACGCATGTGAAGATGATATTGAAAGTTCCGAAACTGATAAAGATGACAATATAACGATTAAATACAAGGAAATTGAGGGCAAACAAACAACATCTGTCTACAACAAAGATGGTGTTATTCAAAATGACATAATAACCAATTGTGACGGGACAAAAACTGAAAACTACCGATATGATGAAGATGGCGGAAGACGTATAAGCAAAACCGTGCAGCGAGGTGCAATTACTGAGGAATATGCTATTAATGATTCCGGTAAAGAAATACTAACAAAAGCAACCATAGATAAAGGCAACGGGGGAACAGAAATATCGGAATATGCTTACAGAGCCGACGGAACTCTTGAAAGTGATACAACAACGCTTAATGATGAGACTACTGTTCATGAATACAAAGCAGACGGCAAAACTCTTGATAAGAAGACAATAACGGAGGGTAATGAAAAAGTTATTGAAGAATACGGAGATGACGGCGAAACCGTTACTAAAAATATTAAGCAGCAATACGGAGAAGACGGCAGCACTATTAAAAAAACAACAACGGCAGGAGACATAACAACTGTTGAAGAAGAATATAATCCGGCTACCGGAAAATTTAAGAAGACAACAGTAACTACTAATAACGGCGAAAAAGGCTATACTGTTGCAACAACAGAGAACGACCTTACAGTTACAAAAAAATATGACCAAGGGGGTAAACTTCCGGAAGACAATCAGATAAAAGACGGCGAAGGAGATAATGCAAAAGAAACTAACATAAAATATGACGAAGCCGGCAATATTCTTTCAAATGCCAAAAATGGCGAAACGGCTAAGGCTACTCTTAAAAGATTGCTGGGGCGTGACCCGAGCAATGATGAATTGGGTGAATTTATGTTATTAAATAAAGATTCAATAAAAGCATATGGGCCCAAGAAAGTTGAATGTTTTCAGGTAGGCGCAGAGGTGAAGCTTCCTGCAAGCATGGCTAATAGCAGCGTAAATGCTGACGCTATAAATGTTAATAAAAAGACAGAGACTGATAAATATATAAAACAAAGAGATAACGCAGAGAAGGCAAAAGTAGAAAAAGAAGCTAGAGATAAAGGCTGGGCAGGATACCCTCTTTCACCAGAAGACTATCTGGCTAGTGTCGATAAACAGACACAACGCTCCAATAATTGGGATATAAATTTCAATAGTTGGAATAAATAAAACGATAAAATAAAAAAGGGCCAGTTCTGCATCTCGACAGTTTTGACTTTTGTTCCCCTGTCATCCTGAACTTGTCTTGGATTATAAGCGGAGCTTTTGGCTTGTCGCTCGCTGCAAACGTTCAAGTAAACTTGGCGTTATGCTCGCTCCTCGCCGCCGGCGTTCGGAGTAACGTCCGACCTGGGGCTTTCAGCCCCGCCGAAATCAGCTGTTTCAAGATCTGACCCAGACAAAAATATTCAACTTCCATAAGCTTTACTTCCCCGTACAGACGGCCAGATCCTGTGGGAAACCAGATATTTTGCACGAAATCAGGAGATTTCGGCAAAAGTAGTCAAATAAATTCAGGATGACAGGAAGGTCGTTCAGCATGACAGGGCGGTGTTAAGACGAGGTGAAAGGCACTTTCCTGTTCCCTCTTTCCTATTCACTTATTCTATTTATTATGTAATTTTTCCTCTGTTTAGAGGATTACATTCCCTTCAAAATCCTTTTATAATAAACATGGGAGGAAAGTATGGAAAAAGCTTATGAGTTTCATCCCCAGAATAAGGGGGAAATTTCGTGTTCCATAACTTCAAATTGGACAGAGCAGGCAGTGGAGTGTTATTCTTTAGGGTGTGATTGTGCAAAATGTTCGCTTTCCAAAGGTGGTTATTCATTTGTGTGCCAGATGCCTAAAGTTGTGGACATTTTGATTAACGTTTTAGGCGAACCCCAAATAAATATTTTGACTCCTTAACAGTTTACGGCGGATTTAATCCGCCCATTGCTTTGTTAAAGCTGTTTTTGCAAAAATATTTATTTGCTTGAAATTAGATTTTCTTTATGAGAATATAAAATACAATGGCAAGGTAGCTCAGCTGGTGAGAGCGCACGGCTCATACCCGTGAGGCCGAGAGTTCGAATCTCTCCCTTGCTAGTTTTATAATTTTGACAGGGAAGAGCGCACGGCTCCCTCTCGCAAAACAATATTTAATTGTTTTGCTGTCATGTAACATGCAAAACGAGTATAACAACCAGTGTGATTACTCTTTTTTGATGTAGGCTCAAATGCCGTGTTGGTTTAGATTACAGGCATATTGCCGAAGTCGGAAAATCCCTGATACTCGTTTTGCATGATACTGCATGTTTCTTGCCG